>NZ_JCAXEW010000029.1:0-54952 GCF_059759275.1 Ferdinandcohnia sp. GQ5 | reverse complement strand
GTGTTCAGTTTTCAAAGAACTTTCGTAAGTTTCGCTATCGTTGCTCTCTTGAAGCAACTTTATAATAATATCATTTATTATTTTGATAGTCAATAACTTTTTTATTTCTTTTTTTATTTCATCACCGCATCTCGGCGGCAGATTTATAATATACCACCTCTAAACTATTAAGGCAAGCATTTTTAATAAAAAAATTATACTAAAAAAGTTTTTTGAGTAAATCTATAAAAAAATAGAGTGGAAACCCACTCTATTACTCATATTATTTATTGCGCATTTGTGGGAATAGTAATACATCCCTAATTGAAGGAGAATTAGTTAAAAGCATAACGAGTCTATCTATTCCTATTCCTAATCCACCTGTTGGTGGTAATCCATATTCTAATGCTTCTACAAAATCTTCATCCATCATATGTGCTTCGTCATTTCCTTGTTCTCTTTCTTTCAGCTGAGCTTCAAATCTTTGACGTTGATCAATCGGATCATTTAATTCTGTGAAAGCATTAGCATGTTCTCTAGCAACAATGAATAGCTCGAAACGATCTGTGAATCTAGGATCTTCAGGATTCTTTTTCGCTAATGGCGAAATCTCTACTGGATGTCCATAAATGAATGTTGGTTGAATGAGTTTCTCTTCAATTTTTTGTTCAAAGAATTCATTAACAATATGACCGTACTGCATATTGTCATTGATTTCAACATTATGTTCCTTAGCAAGTTGTCTTGCTTCTTCTACACTCATTTCCTTCCAGAAATCTACGCCTACATATTCTTTAATGGCATCTACCATGTGGAGTCGTTTCCACTCTGGCTTTAAGTCAATCTCATATTCACCATAGGTTACAGTCGTTGTTCCTAATACCTCTTGTGCAATATGAGCGACTAAGTTTTCCGTTAAACTCATGATGTCTTTATAGTCTGCATAAGCTTCATAAAGCTCAATCATTGTGAATTCAGGGTTATGGCGAGTTGATACACCTTCATTTCGGAAAACACGACCGATTTCATATACTTTTTCTAAACCACCAACAATAAGGCGCTTTAGGTGTAACTCAATCGCAATACGCATATATAATGGGATATCTAACGCATTATGATGAGTAATGAACGGTTTCGCCGATGCTCCACCTGGGATTGAATGCATCATTGGTGTTTCAACTTCCAGATAACCATGGTCGTCCAGATAGCGTCTCATTGCTCGGATGATTTTACTGCGTGTAATAAACGTTTCTTTGCTTTCCGGGCTCATGATTAAGTCTAAATAGCGTTGACGATAGCGCTGCTCTACGTCCTTTAGTCCATGGAACTTATCTGGTAGAGGACGTAATGCTTTTGATAAAAGCTCAAATGAAGTTACTTTTATAGAAAGTTCCCCTACTTTTGTTTTGAAGACTGTACCCGTTACTCCGACAATATCTCCTAGGTCAGCAATATTAAATATCTCATATTGTTCTTCCCCAACTGCATCTAGACGTACATATAGCTGGATTTGACTAGTTAGATCTTGGATATGAGTAAATCCAGCCTTCCCTTTACCACGCTTTGTCATGATACGGCCGGCAATTGTAACAGTGATTTCTTTTTCATCTAATTGCTCTTTAGTAAAACCATCATATAAATCGATTAACTCACGTGTGCTGTGAGTTCTTTCAAATCTCTTTCCGAAAGGGTCTACTCCCTTTTCACGCAATGTATGTAGCTTTTCTCTTCTGACAATCAATTGGTCATTTAATTCCTCATGATTCATTTCCATCAACTCCTATTTTGTCACTCATCTATGAAAAACCGTAAATATATAACTTGTCCTATTCCAATATAAACGTAAAGCAGAAAAACTGCCAGTAATTAACTGGCAGTGGGTTGCTTACGGGTATTATAGTGTAGGGAACTATTGATGTCAAACAACCTTAGCATTGTTTTCTTGCTTTTTTTCTACTTCTTCCACGAAGTTTTGTAAAACGGCCACTAATTCATTTCGTGTATTGCAATTGTTAACGTCATTACGCACTATTGCATTTCCGCGGATTCCTTTTAGATACCACGCAGCATGTTTTCTGAATTCCCTTACCGCAACGTTTTCATTCTTTAGGTTAATTAAACGATCTAAATGAAGAATTGATACATCGATTTTTTTCCTTACACTTGGCTCTTCAGTTAATTCACCAGTTTCTAAATATTTGACTGTTTGATAAATCATCCATGGGTTTCCAAGCGCTGCACGGCCAATCATTACACCGTCACAGCCTGTTTCGTCAAGCATACGTCTCGCATCCTGTGGTGTTTTAACATCACCATTTCCGATAACAGGGATATTTACTGATTCTTTTACTTGTTTAATAATATCCCAGTTCGCAAACCCTTCGTACATTTGAACACGAGTTCTTCCATGCATGGCTACTGCTTGACCGCCAGCACGTTCTACCGCTTGAGCATTTTGAATCGCAAAAATATGGTCTTCATCCCAGCCCATTCGCATTTTTACAGTAACCGGTTTGTCAACTGCATCAACTACCGCTGAAACCATCTCATAAATCTTATTAGGATCTAATAGCCACTTTGCCCCTGCATCACATTTCGTAATTTTTGGTACAGGGCATCCCATGTTAATATCAATAATATCCGCAGTTGTGTTTCTATCAACAAACTTTGCCGCTTCAACTAATGTTTCTTTTTCTCCTCCAAAAATTTGAAGGCTAAGTGGCTTTTCACGTTCATCTATATAAAGCATCCCCATTGTTCTCGCATTTTTATAGAGAATAGCTTTATCACTTACCATTTCTGCACAAACTAATCCTGCACCAAATTCCTTAACGGTTAGACGGAACGCAGAGTTACACACCCCAGCCATCGGCGCAAGAACAACTTGGTTCTTCATTTCGATATTGCCTATTTTTAACACGGTAACCCTCCTTCCTTCTATTTTTGATACTATTTAATCAACCTCTTTTGGACGTAAATCATCAAGTGGTACTTTTAATATATCTGCAACCTCTTGTAAAAATATCTTACTAGGCATTCGCGTTCCCCGCTCTACTTCTCCAACAAGAGACACCGATACCCCGAGGTCTTTTGCCAAACTCTCTTGGGTATACCCTTTTAATTTTCGAAAAGCACGAATACGTCTTCCCCATTTCTCCGCTTCCATATACGCACACCTTCTCTGTCTTGTAATTCGTCTAGTAGTAAGGATATTGGCTTTGTTACTGTTGGAATTTCTAAATTCTGGTCTATTTCAGCTAATGGTACCAGAACAAAAGCTCGCTCTGTCATTCGGGGATGAGGGACAATAAGACGCTCTGTTTCAATATTTTCTTGATTAAACAGCAAAATGTCAAGGTCGAGTGTTCGAGGCCCCCACCTTATTTTCCTTTCCCTACCAGATTCATGCTCTATACTCTGCAAAACTTCTAGTAAATCCAATGGTTGTAAATCAGTATTTACTTTAATTACCATATTTAAAAATCGGTCTTGATCTTCATAACCAACGGGATCTGTTTCATAAATTGAAGAAAAACCGATAATATCGATATCTTTTTCTTGAATCGCTTGTAAAGCTGAATGTAAATAGGATTCCCGGTTACCTATATTTGTACCTAAGGCGATATAAGCTGTATTACTCACTATTGTCGACTCCTTGTGATCTCTACCGCTACTGACTGAAGCTGTCCTGGTATTGGTGGGTCAGGCTTGATTACTTTTATTGTACAGCTAGAGACCAATGGAAAATGGGCTAAAATGTCGGTAGCCATTTTTTCAGCTACTGCCTCAAGCAATTTGTACGGTTTACCTTCAACAATCTCCTTACATAGATTGTAAAGCTCCCCATAATGAACGGAGTAATTTAAATTATCCGTTTCACCCGCTTGTTTAACATCCACTTCTACCATGAGGTCCACGAAGAAGCGTTGGCCTAGCTTTGTTTCTTCCGTGAAAACACCATGATAACCATAAAATTGCATTTGGTTCACATAGATCTTATCCATCTTTGTTATTCTCCTTTACCAACAAGGACATCCATCATTTTAGCAAGTCTAGCATTCACTATCACATTGTGTACACGGACAATATCGCAGCCCTTTTGGATACCAAGGCAAGTCGTTGCGCCAGTTGCTTCATCGCGTTCCTTTGGCGGCAAATCAAATATTTTTCCAATAAAAGACTTCCTTGACGTTCCTAATAGTATTGGAAAACCTAGGTCAGAAAACCGGTCCAGGTGACGAATGGTTTCAATATTCCCTTCAAAGGTTTTCGCAAAACCTACTCCTGGGTCTAAGATAATCTTCTCATCCTTTACACCCGCAGCTCTCACAATCTCAATACTTTCTTTTAAATCAACGATCATATCATCAATAAGACTCTTATAGTTTTTATTGTCACGGTTATGCATGAGAATTATCGGCACTTGATAGGTTGCTGCCACTTCTGCCATTTTAGGATCTGCTTTTGCACCCCAAATATCATTAATAATGTGTGCTCCTGCTTCAATTGCCTGCTTCGCTACCTCAGACTTATAGGTATCAATCGAAATCGGTACGTGAACTTCCTTTACTAACGCCTTAATGATTGGCACCACTCTAGCGATCTCTTCTTCATCAGAGATTCTTTCATGTCCAGGCCTTGTCGATTCACCACCAACATCAATAATATCTGCACCATTCTCGACCATTTCTTTGGCGTGACGGATTGCCGCGTCTAGGTCAATATAGGAGCCACCATCTGAAAATGAATCAGGTGTGATATTTAGAATTCCCATAATCATCGTTTTTTTCGAAAAGTCTAATTGATAAGGACCACATGTTAGTGTTGGTCTCGTTCTGCTTTGGTCCATTTCTCAAACTCCTTTGTTATTCGTTTATACAATATAGGCCTGTCTCTGAAAATGTAATAGATATATGTACTAATAACAGGCACTCTGATTTTTTTAGTTTGATCCTACTTCACTTTTATTACTGATGAATTGTTTAACTACATTTTCAATCAGTTGCTTCCCAGCATTAGTCATAATGGACTCTGGATGAAATTGGACACCCTCGATTGGATACTCCTTGTGACGGATGGCCATGATTTCACCATCTGCTGTTTCAGCTGATATTTCAAAACACGCAGGAAGGGTTTCCTTTTTTACGATTAGAGAATGATATCGAGTAGCTGTAAAAGGCTGATCAAGTCCTGAAAAAATGGTTTTACCGTCATGTATCATTTCTGATGTTTTCCCATGCATAAGCCTTTGGGCTTTAATTACATCTCCACCAAATGCTTGGGCAATTGATTGATGACCAAGGCAAACACCAAAAATCGGGATACGCCCTGCAAAATAAGAGATTGTCTCTAGACTTATCCCTGCCTCATTCGGTGTACAAGGCCCGGGGGATATCATGATCAAATCGGGGGATAACTCCTCTATTTCCTGGACTGTGGTTTCATCATTTCTTTTGACGATAATCTCTTCTCCTAATTCTCCCACATACTGCACTAAATTAAATGTAAACGAGTCATAATTATCAATCATTACGATCATCTTAGCTCACCTCATACTCATATTTTTTAATCTCTACTTCACTCAGCTCTATGCTTACATCTATAGATCGTCTATTTTTATATTTTACATGATATACGATTACTGGTACACCATTGAATTGAAAAAAGAGTCTTATCCTATGAGGATAAGACTCTTTTGTATGTTGAATTATTGCTCATCAAATTGATAAAGAACTGTACTTAAGTAACGCTCACCATTATCTGGGACGACCGCAAGTACTTTCTTGCCTTTACCTAATTTTTTCGCAACTTGAAGTGCAGCAAAGATAGCCGCTCCAGAAGAGATACCTACAAGGAATCCTTCCTCTTGACCTGTACGACGTGCATATTCGATTGCTTCTTCATTTTTAACGGTAAATACTTCATCATAAATTTCAGTGTTTAGAACGCTCGGTACAAAGTTTGCACCTATTCCCTGGATTTTGTGAGGACCTGGTTTTCCACCAGATAGAATTGCAGAGTCAGCTGGTTCTACTGCAACAATATGGATGTTTGGATAATTCTCTTTTAAAACCACACCTGCTCCAGTAATTGTTCCACCTGTACCAATACCAGATACAAACGCATCTAATTGGTCACCCATTTGCTCAACAATTTCTTTACCAGTCGTTAAACGGTGAATTTCAGGGTTTGCTTCATTATCAAATTGTTGTGCCATGAAATAGCCATGTTCTTTAACAAGCTCTTCTGCCTTGTTAACAGCACCTCTCATACCTTCAGAGCCTGGTGTTAAAACAAGCTCCGCTCCATATGCCCTTAAAAGGTTACGACGCTCCATACTCATTGTATCTGGCATTACTAGGATTGCCTTTAAACCTTTAGCAGCTGCTACCATTGCTAAACCGATACCCGTGTTTCCACTAGTTGGCTCAATAATTGTGTCACCAGGTTTTAATTCCCCTTTTTTCTCTGCTGCTTCAATCATCGCTAAAGCAATTCTATCTTTTACACTGCTACCTGGGTTAAAGAACTCAAGCTTCACATAAACATCAGCACTATCTTCATCAACTAAATGGTTAAGCTTTACAACTGGTGTTTGACCGATTAACTCATAGATTGAATTTGCTACTCTTGTCATGATTCCACCCTCAATCCCTACTATTTTTATTGGTTTTATCTACAATTTACCAACTACGCCCATAAAAGTCAATGAATTTGCGGCTTGCGTTTTGTGAATTTTTTCTGAAAATTACTGTTGTTTTTCATAGAACCACTTCACATCAAGTTCTTTCCAAAATGGCTCTACTGAAATCGTTCCATTCATTTGGTCTATTGCGATTTGGCGTTTAATTTGATCCTTTACATCCTCATAGGAATAGGTTACAGCATCAATGACCTCATGAAGAATAACCACTGCATAACCATCCTCTACTTTGATCGGTTCACTCCACTCATTCGGCTTCAAGCTCTCAGCAACTTCCAAATAGTTATCTGGTGCATATCCATTTTCTGCATTTACATATCCGAGTTCCCCACCCCGATTTGCTGAAAACTCATCAATCGATTTTTCCATTGCTAGTGCTGAAAAGCTAGAACCATTTTCTAGTTCATCCCGAACCTGTTCCGCCGATTTCTTTGTTTTCACAACAATATGGGAAAGGTGGTATGACTTTGGAATTTCATATAGATGCTTGTTTTCCTTATAGAAATGTTTCATTTCGTTTTCTGAAATAACAGCATCCTTCGTTAAAAGTTCTTCTAATAAAATGCTTAACTCGATTTGTTCCTTCCAGTGCTCGTCATTTATTTTCTCATGATCAATCGTATTATACATCGTCTTTATTAACGTTAATTCACGATCAACAGCATCTTCAGATAAAGTAATCTCATGCTTTTCGGCCATCTGACGAACAACTTCTTCATCAATCATTTCTTCTAAAATTTGTTTTCCATATCGCCCTTCAAGTTCATGTAACCATTGTTGTCTTGTTATGGTTGTATCCCCAATTGTCGCAACCACCTCTTCTTCCCCACTAGCGACAACAGGTTTTGAAGCCTTAATTGTTTTTTCATCTGGCTTAGCTGCTGCAAAGTATACAATCGACAAACAGTTAGTGATAACGAGAGCAGCAATAATTGACCACAATATCTTTCGATTCATCTTCCCATCTCCCATTACCTTACTTTGCCTGGTTTTTTAATTCTATTAACTCATCTTTTGAAAAATGATACTTTTCATTACAAAAATGACATTGTGCCTCTGCTTTACCATCTTCTTCAATCATTGCCTCGATTTCATCTGTGCCAAGGCTAATAATTGCACGTTCAATTCGTTCTTTAGAGCAAGGGCAGACAAAGGACACTGGCATCTTTTCAAGAATTTTAAGGTGTTCCTTGCCAATAATCTCTGCTAAGATGTCCTCTGGTGTAAGTCCCTTTTCAATCATTTTTGAGATTGGTTCTATTTCTTGTAGTCTTTTTTCAATTCTAGCTATTGTAACCTCATCAGTACCCGGCATAAGCTGAATGAGGAAACCTCCAGCAGCTAAAATTGAATTATCTGGGTTCACTAAAACCCCTACTCCAACTGATGAAGGAGTCTGCTCTGAAGTAACAAGATAATAGGTAAAATCCTCTCCTAATTCTCCTGATACAATTGGAACTTGACCTGAAAATTGTTCCCTCATGCCAACATCCTTAACAACTGTTAAAGTACCTTCTGTTCCAACAGCTCTTCTTACATCCAGTTTCCCATGCTCATTTAAGTCAAAATGGGTTTGTGGATTTGTTACATATCCTCTTACTTCACCTTTTGCATTTGTATCGACAAGGATAATTCCGATTGGACCTCCACCTTCAACTTTGATTGTTAGCTTGACTTCACCCTTTAGGGTGGCTCCTAACATAACACCTGCAGTCATCGTTCTTCCAAGTGCAGCAGAAGCAGTCGGCCACGTATAATGGCGTCTTTGAGCCTCAGCAACTGTATCTGTTGAATCTATCGCATATGCGCGAACCTGTCCATCATAGGCTAATGCCTTAATTAAATAATCACTCATAGTTTTTCTCCTTTTCATGTTGTTCGTTGATGTTGTCAGCTTTTTGCTTCCATATTACGTTGATAGATAAGCTGCAAGCCTTTTAATGTTAAAAATGGGTCAACCTCATCAATCGCATGTGATTCAGCAGCGATTAGTGCAGCGAGTCCACCAGTCGCAATTACTTTTGGTTTTTCAATCGCCTGTGCTTTGATACGAGCTACTATACCTTCAACCTGACCAACGTAACCAAATAATATACCCGCTTGCATCGCACTCACCGTGTTTCTTCCAATCACACCTTCCGGACGGGCTATTTCAATTCTTGGCAACTTAGCAGCTCTTGAATATAAAGCCTCTGTTGAAATGGCAATTCCTGGCGCAATCGCTCCACCCATATATTGCTTCTTCTCATTTATGTAGCAGTAAGTTGTGGCTGTACCGAAATCAACAATGATGAGTGGACTTCCATATAAATGAATGCCTGCAACAGCATTGACGATCCTATCAGCACCCACTTCCCTCGGGTTATCATATTTTATGTTTAGGCCTGTTTTAATCCCTGGTCCAACCACCATAGGCTTTATACCAAAATACTTTAGACACATTCGTTCCAGAGCAAACATAATTGGCGGAACGACAGAGGACATGATAATGCCCTTAATATCTTTGAAGGTTAATCCTTCATGTTCTAATAATGACTTGATAACAAGTCCATATTCATCTTCTGTTTTGTTCCGGCTTGTTTCAATTCTCCAATGATGTTTTAATACATTATTTTCAAATACCCCTAAAA
This sequence comes from Ferdinandcohnia sp. GQ5, assembly GCF_059759275.1. Taxonomy (NCBI): domain Bacteria; kingdom Bacillati; phylum Bacillota; class Bacilli; order Caryophanales; family Bacillaceae; genus Ferdinandcohnia; species Ferdinandcohnia sp. GQ5. The sequence goes on along the minus strand of NZ_JCAXEW010000029.1, from coordinate 45,640 downwards.
CCATATTCGTGTTTCCCACATCAAAAACGAAAATCATGAAGTACCCCCAACATATAACGTATGACTTTGCAAACATCATACCACACCTACTTTTTAGTATTCCACAATTAACTACACTCAGTCGGGGGTTTACTCGGAAACAAAAAGGTGTCTACAATTTCGTTGTAGACACCTTTTGCGTTATTCTTCTTTATTCTTGTTTTCGCCTTCAGTTACGTCATTATCTTTTTTAGAGTTAATTGTAACTTTTACATCTTCTTTTGGTTTGTCTGTTCCTTCAATCGCTACTGGTCGGTCAGGTAATTTACCTTCTTCGAATAAGCTCTTGATTTGGGCAGCATCTAATGTTTCAACCTCAAGTAATGTCTCTGCGATAAGCTTAAGTTTATCTTGATTTTCTGTAAGGATCTTGCGAGCTTTCTCGTAGCTTTCCTTAATAAAGCGTTGAATTTCAAGATCAATTTCGTGTGCAATAGCATCACTATAGTTTTGCTCATTGTGGATATCGCGTCCTAAGAACACTTGACCACCCTGCGCTTGACCAAATTGAAGAGGACCTAATTTTTCACTCATTCCATATTCGGTAACCATTTTACGAGCAATACCTGTAGCACGTTGGAAGTCATTATGAGCACCTGTACTCACTTCTCCAAATGTAATTTCTTCTGCTACACGACCACCTAATAGACCAGTGATTTTATCTAACAGTTCAGGTTTTGTCATGAAGTAACGATCTTCCTTAGGAAGCATTACTGCATAACCGCCGGCTTGACCACGAGGCACAATCGTTACCTTGTGAACCATATCCGCTTCATCAAGCACCATTCCAATAACGGTATGTCCCGCTTCGTGGAACGCAACGATATTACGTTCTTTTTTCGAAATGACACGGTTCTTTTTCGCTGGACCCGCAATTACGCGATCTGACGCTTCATCAAGATCTGCCATATCAATTTTCTTCTTATTTTGTCGAGCGGCAACGAGTGCTGCTTCATTAAGTAAGTTTTCTAGGTCTGCACCTGAGAATCCTGGAGTTCTTGCAGCGATAGCTTTTAGATCAACAGATTCATCAAAAGGCTTATTACGAGCATGAACTCGTAAAACTGCTTCTCTTCCTTTAACATCCGGACGGTCAACTGTGATTTGACGATCAAAACGTCCTGGACGTAGAAGGGCAGGGTCTAGAATATCTGGGCGGTTTGTTGCTGCAACGATGATGATCCCTTCGTTTGCACCGAATCCGTCCATCTCAACTAGCAATTGGTTTAAGGTTTGCTCACGCTCATCATGACCGCCACCAAGACCAGCACCACGCTGACGTCCAACTGCATCAATTTCATCTATAAAAATGATACATGGCGCATTTTTCTTTGCGTTTTCGAATAAGTCACGTACACGTGAAGCACCAACCCCTACGAACATTTCAACGAAATCTGAACCACTGATGGAGAAGAATGGAACTCCCGCTTCACCAGCAGCAGCACGGGCAAGCAATGTTTTACCTGTTCCAGGAGGTCCAACAAGAAGGATCCCTTTTGGAATTCTTGCACCTAGATCAGCAAATTTCCGAGGGTCTTTCAAAAACTCAACTACTTCAATAAGCTCTTGCTTCTCTTCGTCCGCTCCTGCAACATCTTTAAATCTAACCTTTTTCTTTTCTTCGCTATATAGCTTCGCTTTACTCTTACCGAAGTTCATAACCCTACTGCCGCCGCCTTGGGCTTGGTTAAGTAGGAAGAAGAATAAAATAAAGATGATAACAAATGGGATAATCGACGTAAAGAAGGTTACCCAGCCGCTTGTTTCCTTCGCTTTAAGTATATCTACGTCTGCGTTCTTCGCCGCTTCATAAATCCGATCTACTTCTTTTTGGCTTCCGATAATATTTGTTACAAAATATTGATCCTCTTTGTAGCCATTTAATTGGCCTCTTACTTCAAAGACGCCTCTTTCGGGTTGTACCGTGATATTTTTTACATCTCCTGTTTCGAGATGTTCAACAAACTTTCCATATTTCATCACTTCAGGCTGGCCATTGGCTCCTTGGAAGAAGCTAACCACTCCGATTATGACTAAAAATATGAGTAAATAGAATATGACATTTCTAAAAATCCGATTCATCCCTTACCTCCTCCCGCGGTGAACAAACTATAGTAAATAGTATCATAGATAATAATTGCTATTCAAATGATTTACGTTTAACCTGCCAATAGGTTTCAAAAAAGGGTCAGTTTTTCCAAAAAACTTATTTTGAATAGACCTCAGGTTTTAAAACTCCGATGTACGGCAGATTACGGTACTTCTCAGCATAGTCGAGACCGTAACCAACAACAAACTCATCAGGAACGATAAATCCAACATAGTCTGCATTAATATCAGCCTTTCTTCCAGTAGGCTTATCCAAAAGTGTAACAATTTTAATGGATTTTGCCTTGCGATAACGGAATAATTCAACGATATAACTTAGTGTTAAACCACTATCGATAATATCTTCAATTACTAGAATATCTCTTCCCTCTACAGAAGTATCCAAGTCCTTGATGATTTTTACCTCTCCAGAAGATACGGTTGAGTTTCCGTAGCTTGACACATCCATAAAATCCATTTCTAAGTGTGTATCTACCCTCTTTAACAGATCGCCCATAAAAGGCATAGCTCCTTTTAGTATTCCAATTGCTAAAGGAAATTTATCCTTATAGTCCTCTGTTAAAGTATTACCTAATTCTTTAATTTTTTGCTGTAATTCTTCCTCGGAAAATAAAACCTTCTCAATATCCTGCTTCATTCTTTAAAGCCCCCTAAAATCATTGCGTGTATTGTAGTACGATATAGTGTGATTTTGTTTTACATGTTGCTTCATGTGATGACTTTTTCAATCCTGGAAGCCACAAAATCTCTCCTTGTTCATCCTCGACTATCGGCCAGAAATTACGCCGGTGAAGGGGTATTTTTTCATCGATGAAGATATCCTTCACTTTTTTAGAACCATTCATTCCTTTTAGCGTCATTTTATCTCCGTTTTTTCTCGTACGGACATAAATGGGCAATTGGATTTTGTCTGGATCGACGACGAAACAGTCATTTCCGACCAAGCCTCTAGGATAGTTCCTCCACACTTGACTCTTTATCTCACTACCATCTTCAAGTTTATAAAGCCCAGGTGAATCAATCTGGAATCGATAGGGGCTTACGTTATCCTTATAATCCGTATAAGTATATGTACAACTATCATAAGATTTTACAATTCGTAACCCCGAAGGAAAATGCAATTCTCCGGATGGATGGCTACTCTCCAAGAAAGTTAACAAATTGTCGATATGTATGGCAGAAAGAGAAGGAGGAAGTTCTTTGTAGAGATAGTTTAATATTAGTTGAATCCCTCTTCTTTGTAAAGATTTTGGCATTGCTAAAAAGGTAGATATTTCAATCTCTATTTCGTTACCTTCATTCCTTTTCATTACTTTATTCATTTTCTCACTTGTTAATTCATCTAAAACCTGATTATCCTCTGTAATGTATTGACTAAATCGCAAAAAATGCTCATGTACCGCAGAATTTTCCTGTTTTAAAAATGGAAGAACATGATGTCTAAATCGATTTCGTACATAGTCGTCTTTTTCATTAGAAGGATCGCGTCTTGGAATAAGATTCATTTTGAGGCAATACTCTTCAATTTCAGTTCTTGTTACTGCTAAAAATGGACGAATAATCGTTCCGCATGAAAAGGGGCGGTTTATTTGTATACCCGCATACCCGATTCCTTTACTGCCTCTTACCAATCTCATTAGAATCGTTTCAATTTGATCATCCCCATGATGTCCAAGTGCTAAATGATCTGCTTTATATTTTCTCATAAGTTCATCAAAAAAATGATACCTTATTTCTCTGGCAGCTACCTGGGAACTTAAACTGTGTTTCTTTTTATAGGATGTGACATCGAATTGGATTGATTCAAAAGGAATTTTATACTCCTCACAAAACCCCTTTACGAACAGTAAATCCTCCTCTGATTCTTTCCCTCTGAACATGTGGTCAACATGGGCAGCAATAAGTGTTGAATATGAACCCTTTTGATGATGATACAAATAATGCAGTAAAGCAAGGGAATCCGGGCCACCGGATACCCCTACTATTATTGTGGATTCCTTCTTTATTAATTCATGTTTCTCAATAAACTGGTTTACTTTTTCAATCATTGTCGGACCAATCCTTTTTACGGAACTAAAGAATACATTTATCGTATCACTTTCCAAAGCAATTTTACAGAACTTGTCCATACAGATAAAGTAGATATCCCAGTGATACAAAGAGAAGCAATAATACCGTTTCAAGAACGCCGCCCTTTTGTTTTTTTGGCTTCGGTTGTTTATTCACCCTCGATAGATTTGGATTAGAATGATTACTTCTTGTTGGTATAGTCTTCGTTTGTGGCTTTCTTGCTGCCCGTGTTTTTTGAACAGAAGCATGCCCCTTACTAGCTTGGCTTAACTTCATAACTAGATCTTTTCTCATGTCTTGAGCGCGCAGATATTTTCCGTCTATCGCTTGATAAAGGGCCGTATCTATTTTTCGTAGAGACTCCGTATTTGCAATAATAGATTTAAGTTGGTTTACAGGTTGGTCTGTTCTTGTAAACCGGTTTGGATAGGCTGTATTAATGATAATCATTGCAACTGCAAATAAATCATAGGAAGGTTCTGCTTTTCTCGAGCCCGCTCCCCAATATCCACGGTCAAAAAATTCGGTAAACTCCTTAATAGCTCTACCTTGCACAGTTGTTCCACCAACGTCGATACATCTTATTTTAGGCGGGTTTCCAGCAACAAGGAGATTATCCGGTTTTAAGTCGCCAAATACCCACCCTTCTTGATGGAGACGGTCTAAATCAGCTAGTAACTGCAAACATAGGATTCCCGTCCATTCTTTTCCTCTTTTTTCAATGAAAGACAAAAAACTTTCTCCTCGAATATATTCCATTACATAAAAGGAGATTGGGCTGGTGACACCCGGTCTTATCCAATCATCAACATCTATAAAAGAAGGTCCAAGGGCAGAGCCTTGGACCTTTGAAAAGTGTTTAAGTACATTCACCTCTGACGTAATTGTTACGCCATTTTCACTTATTTTTAAAGCCACAGGGCCATTCATACTTTCCGCTAAATAGACAATACCATTGGCACCTTGTCCTAAAGGTCTCACAATACGATATGATTTTTTATGCCATTTTCCAGTGATAACAGTACCAGGGGAAACCTTACATACCTGACTCTTCGTAGTATTGTTCATCATCACGAGACAACAAGCTCCTTAATGATCTTTTTTTCTTGAAGTGGGTAAGTGCTTCACGAATTGCTGGACCAGTTGGCGTGATTCCACCGGTTGTTAGCTTTGGAAAAATACTAGATAAAGATTCTAGTCTTGGCGTCCAATCTAATACCCTTTCGACTTCGACTTTTTTCCCAGGAAATACAAACACAGAAAATTGATTGTCTCCCATTCTCGAATTTAGACTAATCGAGAGATCCAGTAAGGCTTCTTTTACTGTTGGCAACTTGTGCTTCATACTTGCACTCGTATCCACTAAAACTAAAACCTCTAAATCAACCGTTTCACCAAGCTCATCAACTACCTCCATTACTTCTCCACGTTTCTCTGGCGGAAGGTCCTCCATTGATGTCTTCGATCCAAGGATTTGCTGAAGCTCCTTGTTGACCACCCCTTGTAGGGTTTGGGTCATCGCTTGCTTTGTCACCATTTGAACAGTTTGTGATAACTGAGTGGAATAAACGATTTGGCTTACGCCTCCACCAGCAGTTGCCATACCTTCTATTTCCTGCATTCCTTGTTCATCAATCGTATCCTGCTCTACTACCCCAATAACATTAATCGTAATTCCCTGCTCTCTAGCAAGAGCAGCCATTGCAATCGGATCTTCCCCTTGGTTTGAACAACCATCCGTAATTAATAGAATTTGCTTCAATGTGCCTTTTTGCACGTTCCATCCCCTCCAACTGATTTAAAGTTAGTAACAGGATGGACAAAATAATAGTCTTTTAAACCCCTTTCGATAGAATCAAATCGCCTTGCTCTTTGTTTTCTGGTACGCATACGCTGGGATGGCTGCCCATTTTGGTGTATTATGTTTTATCTTTGTCACAACAATTGTCATATCATCTTCAATTTGCCCCGATCTAGTGCGGATAACCTCCTCCATAATTAAATCTGCAATCTCTTGCGGGTCATTCGTTTGGATTTCTTTTATTTTACGTTTCATCCACATATCATGATTTTCGACATGCTTTGGACCTTCAAAAATGCCATCGCTCATCATGATTAAAAGGTCACCAGCCTTTAATTGTTCATCAACTACCTCCACTTCAAAGTCCTCAATGATTCCCATTGGTAGATTACTTGCCTGTATTTTACTAATTTTGTCTCCTCTCTTTATATAACTTGGCGTCGAGCCGATTTTTAAGAACTTTGCACTTGCGTCTTGAAGATCAATAACCGCTAAATCTAGCGTTGAGAATATTTCATCTGTTGTTCGTAATGAGAGTATGGAGTTGACTGATTTAATCGCAACTTTCTCTTCAATACCAGATTGGAGGATTTTCTTTAATAACTCCAAAGTTTCATTGCTTTCGTAATGGGCACGCTCTCCATTGCCCATTCCATCACTGATGGCTACCGCATGCTTTCCAACTCCTAATTCAATTGTTGAATAACTGTCGCCCGATACAAGTCCTCCACCCTTGGCAGCATGGGCAGCACCTGTATCAATGACATAGGCTTTTGCCGAGCCTAGGGTTACGTGACAAAATCCGTTTGGATAAGCTGAGCATTCCTCCCTTTTTACGAGAATTGTTTCTTCAAGAATATCGGATAGCATTGGTGCAATTAACTTTTCACACTCCCCACTTCCATTGCAATATGGAATACTTAATTCGATATCTACATTTCCTTGCTCCACACTATAAATCTCTACATGGCCTATTTGAATTCCAAATGATTGTAAGGCATCAAGTATTTGCTCCTCTAACAAATGATGGTTTTCACCCTCGCGTTGAATCTCCTTGGCAAAATCACTCATTACCTGAGACACACCTAATAATTGATCGGCTACTAGTTTTCTACTCTCCTTTACTTGTTTCTTAAGCTTTTGATTTGCTTGATAATACGTAAATTCCTGTTCGACCGCTTCAATTACTTTTTTCGATCGTACACAATGCTTTTCCCAGTCTCTCGTAAGTTTGTGATTATACATGAGAGAATTTGTTTCACAACCATGCATAATATCTTTCATGTAATCATATGTTTTATTAAAGTTCTTGGACCAGCACGCCTCCTTTTTGAAACACGATTGGCACGTTTTTTCTGTTACATTGCTTAGAAACAGATCGACTTCACGGTCCTTATCCTCATCTTCAACGGGATATCCGTATTCTGAAAAACTATTAGATAAAGCTTCAAACACAGTTGAAAATTGCGAAACGCGATGAGCTGTTACATCACGAATTTTACGAAGGTATTGCTGCTGTTCTGCACTATGCTCCGGTGTGCCTGGAATATTCTTTGCCACTTTACTTATTAAACCTTTAGGCGTCAGTAAAAATAAAAGAATTGCTACACCAGATTCATATAAAGTAGGAATAATTTGACTCGCACCTTCTCCGTAAAGGCCAATTAAGAGTGTTCCTACAATTAATCCAAGTGCCACTCCAGCTTTTTTTCCTTCTTTTAAGAGGCCACCTAGCAAACCTGAAAAAGCGAGAAGACTCATTTGATACAAGCTCGTCACATTAGCTAGACTTAAAATTAGACCCGTTACAACCCCAACAGTGGATCCAATGGTCGCTCCTGCTACAAATGCAAACAAAAGGACGACATACCTAGAAAGGATATTTGAAATGGACATCTCGTATACGAGCCAGCCCATTGTTCCTGTTAACACAGAGGCAATTAAAATAATTAAACAAATAACTTCTTCCGTTTTAAACGATTGTCTCCTTCGTTTCTCTGTTAATAATGGTACGCTTTGCAGAAATATTAAGGTTAATATAAAGGCTAGACCCGAGCCAACACCGATCATTACCCCATCATGTATTGTGATTGCACCTTGTGTAAGATAAAGAATTCCCGCCTTAGTGATTGCCGATGAAATTAACACAAGTGTTGGCAACGCTTTAATCAAATCAACCTTAAACCTCTGAAGAACCTTATAGATTACAAGAAAAAAGGCTATGGATAAAAATGTGAAAATAGTCACATCAGCCGAAAGGGTAAACGATCCCGCGACAACAGCTGCCATCGCTATTCCTGCCTTCCCTTTTTTCATCATAAAGACTGCTGCGAAAAAGGGTAATGCGAAGGGGGTTAATTCATTCAGGATAAGAGCTCGTCCTAATAAAAACCCGACAACTACTAGTAAAAGCCCTTTTAGTAGAAATAGATTTATAAGTTTGGCTTGAAAACGCTGAAACCATTTAGACACAGTGTCCTGCGTTTTTTCAATGGCTACATCTGTAATGGGCGCACTTAAATTCCTCTCTATTCTTTCCATTTACAAACACTCCCCGTATTTAATAGTTGTCTGTTATTATACAGTTGATGAAATACGTATTTTGTCAAAACAACAGGAGCAAACGGAAAAATCATTCGACTGCTTGTCCAGTATTCCTACAAAATAAATGTCATATGACGAATTATAGGAGTGTAATTTAATCCGTTTGCGGAGAATTTCATAGAATATCGTTTGTATTGTGCGAATTTTTGTATTATTTTTCTTCAATACAAAAAATATTGACGAATGAATAGACAGAAGGTATTATATAACTTGTGCTTACTTACTAGAGTTTGAGACAGAGTTTGTCGAACTCAGGTATTTTATAAATTTTTGCACTCATTTATCCTATGGCGGTGTAGCTCAGCTGGCTAGAGCGACGAGCAAAACTTCCATGAATCATCTACGAGTTGTTCCGACGCATCAATCATCTTCGAATTTACTTGAAGAGGAAGGAACATATTAACTCTTTTAGAAAATATACTAATTCAGTACTCATTTATCCTATGGCGGCGTAGCTCAGCTGGCTAGAGCGTACGGTTCATACCCGTGAGGTCGGGGGTTCGATCCCCTCCGCCGCTACCATAATAATTAGGCCCGTTGGTCAAGCGGTTAAGACACCGCCCTTTCACGGCGGTAACACGGGTTCGAATCCCGTACGGGTCATCTGAAACAGTGTGAGATTTTCACACTGTTTTTTTGTTATTATGTTGTAATAACTGCATTCCTGATAAAACAACCCGTTTCCTAAAAAAGGCATACAAAAAGCACCCAAATTGGGTGCTTTTAAATTTATATATAGAGCTACAGCAGCAGGTTATCCTCTTCTCGCTCCACGTCCACCTCGTTTTGACTCGGTGTTACGCTTTAAGGAAGATAGACGATCTTCACTGTCTTTTAGAAAGCGATTCATTTTTTGTTCAAAGCTTTCAGTTTTATTGTTATTACGTTGGTCATTTCGGTTATTACGTGGACCATTGTGACGTGGACGCTGTGGTTGTGGATTCGGATTCTCTTTAGCTTTTTTAATAGATAATCCAATCTTTCCATCTTTCTCAACGTTTATTACCTTGACCTCTACTTGGTCACCAACTTTTAAATGCTCATTAATGTCTTTAACATAATTGTCAGCGACTTCACTAATATGGACAAGACCAGTTGAGCCTTCTGGCAGCTCCACAAACGCTCCAAAATTCGTAATTCCTGTTACCTTCCCTTGAACCTTGCTGCCTACTTCGATTGACATAAAAAAAATGCTCCTCCTTAAATTTGAACAAAATCATTTATATACATTATACATAATATAAAAAACGAGTGTCAATAAGACTAAGACCCATCTCCCACTTTAAAAATAATTTCACCTTCCTTAGATAGAAAATAATCCCTGCGGATTATTTTTTCGATATACTCATCATTGTTGAGTTTTACGATTTCCTCTTCAAGAAGTACCTGCTCATCTTTTAGTGCGGTGAGTTGTTCTTGTAGTTTTTCCTTCTCAGCAACTTTTTCATTCATCGTCTTATGTTGTGACAGAACCATTGAAACAAGCCCATAAGAAATGATTGCAACTAAGAGCGCAAATGCAATCAATCTTCTAATCAAGCCTTTTCGTTTCACTTGAAGGGCTTCTTCTTGCTGTTTATATTTTTCCATATATGTTGATTGTAATTGTGTTACGTTTTTCTTTCGAACTGCACTCATTGTAGAGAATGCCTCCTATTGTTTCCTAATCTTCTTCCACCATTTTATCAGTATAGGTTTGATATTCTCTACCTTTTTTAAAAATCCTGCACATTTCCAAAAAATCTTTTCTACATTTTTCGTAACGGCCGACGGCATCAGCCTCCAGATGATAATTCCAATCCACTTGATTGGTGCAAAACAGATTTTGATTAATATCCAACAGGTTTTTAGAAGAATTTTCCCGAGAACGAGTAAAATATTCAAGATACCCAGCAGAATCACGATAATGAGTTGATACAACATTTTAATTGGTCGAATGATAAGGAATTCGCCCATACGGAGTAAGAACTCATAAAGACGTATGAAGGCTTGTATGATGTGTTCTAGTGCCTTAACATAAAATGACTTTATTAAACTTTGATAAGCTGCAAATCCACATAATATCGCAATAAACACATAAAATCGCAGTTCACCCTCATTTACTAGTAAAAGTGTATAAAAGAACAATAGGCCTTGTACAATCCAAAATAAAATGTCATTGATAAAAACAAAGAAATACTTTCGTCTTGAACGATTTAAAAAACGTTGGTACGTATCAAGAGAGGCCCCTAGCCAACCTCCCATACAAATCATTGCAAGCAATGTATAGAACTGGGTTGACAGGGTCATCTAAATAACTTGCCAAAGAATCCTTTAGCCTTCTCCGTCGAATGATCGTCCAAATAACTAATGTCATAGACTCTTCCTTTGATTGATACAATACCTTTTTCCACATCTAGATTCTTCATTTGCAGGTTTTGGCCACGAATTGCTAGGAAACCCATAACAGTCTCAAGTAAAAATTCTTCATTATCAAAGCTTTCCACTTGCTTTACACCTGTTATGTCAAGAAGCTTACGACTTCTCATAATCACATCATGTTCTTGCACAGTTCCTTTATTAGGCGGCGTTCCATCGTAGTATTGGTTCATCTTCTAACCCCCACATTCATACTTAAGTGATCAAAATAACCACTTGTTTAATAGTAAAATGTATGAGAATGTGGGTGAGTTTAGAACAAGCCTTAGGTAGATTATCAAATGTTTACGCTTCTACTTTTTCCTCTTTCACGATGGAATAAAGCTTATTTGCATCTTCTTTTTTTGTTGTTTCTTGTAGATCTTCGATTTTCACAGTTACTATTTTCTGACCAAAACGGATTGTTAACTCATCACCTATTTTCACATTGCTACTTGCCTTTGCAGCTATTCCATTAATGAGGATTCTGCCTTGGTCTGCAACCTCTTTTGCTAACGTGCGTCGTTTGATTAGTCGAGAAACTTTTAAGAATTTATCCAAACGCATGATTTCACCTCTTTCCTCTAATCAAATGCGCCTTGGCGTATTTGCGCCTGATTTTTAGGCCCACAGGAAGTGGTTCATAAAGACGTTGCCACAGGACATGGCGTTTTTAGTCTTTAATCTTACTGCTCGAAAAACTTCCTTTGAAAAATCATGGCATCCGCCGGAGGCTTATAAATTTATTTAGTCATTATTTGACGTTCCCAAAATTTTGTAACTTTATTAACATTGGTTCCATACTAGAATGTAACTTCTGCTAAATAAAGTTACAGTCCTGCTTGTTTTGCTTTTTCCCAGATTGCATCAAGTTCTTCAAGGGTTTGTTCTTCTATCTTTAGCCCTTGTTTTCTTAGTTCTGTTTCTATAAATTGAAAACGTCTTACGAACTTTTGATTTGTCATGGCAATTGCTTCTTCTGGATCAAATTTATAAAATCTTGCTATATTAGCTAAAGCAAAAAGGATATCTCCGAATTCTTGAATGGCATCTCCTTTTTGTTTTTCTTCTACTGCTACCTTGTATTCTTTTATTTCTTCAAAAACCTTGTCCCACATTGGCTCAACAGCATCCCAATCAAACCCAACCTTCGCTGCCTTTTTTTGATATTCGACAGCTTTCATTAATCCAGGCAATCCCTTTGTAATCTCATCAAAGATGGACTTTTCTGCCCTATTACTGCCTTTTTCCAATTGTTTAATTTGCTCCCAGTTTGTCACAACTTCATCTGCAGTTTCTGCCGTTACATCACCAAATACATGTGGATGCCTTCTAATCATCTTTTCGGAAATTCCACGAATGACATCATCAATTGAAAACATGCCTTCATCCTCACCAATTTGGGCATGTAGTGCCACTTGGAGAAGTACATCTCCTAGTTCCTCTGCTAAATGATCATCATCTTCACGATCAATTGCATCAAGTACCTCGTAAACCTCTTCTAGTAAATATTTCTTTAACGATTGATGAGTTTGTTTTTGATCCCACGGGCATCCCCCAGGACCTCGTAATGCAGCAATAATTCTTCTGAAAGTCCGGAAATCATGATAGAGAGATTCTACTTCTTGAACTGGAGGGACATAAACGCTTGTCAGATTGTTCACCTCTACTCCTCGATCCAATTCATATAGAGGGACTTTAGTGATTTTTTCGTCCTTACTACCCGCTGCTGTTACAATATATACTTCATATTCATCAGGTAATTGCTCCATTAGTGTTAATTTAACATTTGAAGCTATGTATTGATCATAGACCTGACAAATAATAATATGCTGTGATAGCTGTAATTCATCTTTTTCAAAAGACAAAGCATCAATGAATTGAAAACCTTCAATTGGATCAATTCTTAATGAAGCCAATAAAGGATCGATAAAGCTTTGGCCCCCCTCAATTTTTACTTGAAGATTTTGATCCTCAAGTAAAAGCTGAATCGTCTTCTCTGCTACCATCGGGTGCCCGGGCACAGCATAAACAATTTCCTTTGTTTTCGCTTCATTCCTTAGTATGTCGACTATTTCATCATATACATCCTCGAATTGCTCATGTTTTTCATAAATGTCGTCAAAGGAGTGATACCTAATTCCCTCAGCTTCTAATTCCTTTATAACAGGATGCTCCTTCGTTCGAAGATACAAATGTTCAGCAGCCGAAAGTTTACGATAAATGCCTAATGGAAGCTGTGATAGGTCTCCAGCACCTAGGCCAATAACTGATATCATGCTCTCTTTCCTCCTTTAAGTAGATGTTAAAAAGTGCGGTGAATATGACACATCGAATTTCTGCGTTGTCTTGCTTCTCCGGTCCTCACGTATTTACTGCATACGCTCCGGTCCTCGGGAGCTCGCGTCGCCTTGAAATTTCGACGCACAGGACGTGCTAGTGTCGACAAGACATGAGGACGTGGCGTTTTTGTCGACGCGGTCCTCTTCATCCTCCTTTTTAATCACGACCCTTTAATTAGCCTAATAAGGAAGGTTCCTTTGGATCCAATCGGGACTTCCGAAAGTTCTTCTTCTGAAAATACACTCCCTCTTATAATAAAAAACAGATAGGTTACTCCTCCAATAATTACAGAGGTTAATGCCTCGAAGCTAGCAAACATGCGACTTTCCCCGCCTATTGGAAACACCTTATGCAAACTCCATCGATAGCAAAAAATAACTAGCCCCATGGCAATCATTGCAAATAAGACACGATAAAGAAAGGACCAATTTTGTAAGGCACCGGGGAGTTTTCTTTTAATAATCGACATATGTAGGACAGATGTCCCTCCAAAGGCAATGAAGGTTGCAACAGCTGCTCCAACTGTTCCGTATCCTGGAATTAATAACAGGTTGAAAATCCATTTTACTAACATTCCAATAATGACCACGATTGCCGGTAAGAATGGATGGCCCAGCCCTTGTAAAATAGCCGTAATCGATTGGGATAATGTTGTAAATAAAATAGATAAACCGATAATCGTGAGTATGTTTGTTCCCAGGTCATTACGAAATAACATGATATTTGTGGGTTCAAGGACACATGCAAGACCTACTGAAGCCCCAACTCCAACAACTATACTTAGACGAAATGTTAAATCAACCTTTGCTTCAATAAAAGCTAGGTCGTTTCTAGCCTTTGCACTTGCAATTAATGGGACAAGCGATAATGCTAATGATGTTGCTACCACAGTTCCAAGCTGAAGGAGTGGTTGTCCGCGGTCATAAATTCCTTTTGCTTGTTTTGCTGCTTCCTCCTCTACTCCCCCTGAAATCAAAAAAGAGTATACAGTGAAAGAATCAACCAACTGAAAAAGAATCAGTAACAAAGCACTAATGCAAATTGTCATCCCCTGTGTGAAAAGGATTTTGATAATTTCTATCGTTTTTATCGAAGCGTTTGAAAAAGGTCTCATCTGATGGCTCTTTTTTCTTTTAAGTAAGTAAAACAAGAGAACTGAAAGAGCTGCAAAGCCTCCAGTTATCGAACCAAATATCGCTCCCGCTCCAGCCACATATGCTCCATACCCATAATCCAAAAGTAGAAATGACATGAACAAAATCGTTACGACACGAATTGATTGTTCAGTTACTTGTGAAACTGCGGTTGGTATCATATTTTTATGACCTTGAAAAAAGCCACGAAAGACAGAGATAAAAGGCAAGAGTAAAAATGAAAATGAAATCACTTTTATTAGTGGTGTGAGTTTTTTGTCACCCATCCAACCTGCAACGACTTCAGCACCCCAGTATAAAAAACTAAATAATAGTACTCCCAATCCTAATAACGTAAATAGGGTGATATATAGTATTTTTATGACAGAGACTTCATCATCTTGTTCTAATTTTTCCGCTAGAAGCTTTGATATAATCACTGGAAATCCATATGTAGAAAAAACAAGGACAATCCCGTAGATCGGATATACCTGTTGATAAATATAAAAGCCAATATCCCCTGCGATATTTTGATACGGGATACGGTAACCAGCACTAAGTATCTTGGTGATCAAACCGGCTATGGTAAGAATGAAAGCACCTTCCCAAACTCGCTTTGATCTCTCTTCGGATTGGACGCTCATCGCCCATCTCCTTCCTAATCAAATGCGCCTTGGCGTATTTGCGCCCAGATTTTTAGGCCCACACGAGGTGGGTCACAAAGACGTTGCCACAGGAAGTGGCGCATTTAGTCTTTGATCTTATGCTCGAAAAGTTTCATTTAAAAATCTGTGGCATCCGCCGGAGCATAAACTTTATTCAGTCCGACTGAATATAGTTAAATAATTTCCAGTGTATTATAACATACTTCCCCAGACATTACCCTTAACGGAAGAAAAGGCAGCTATATTAGCTACCTTTTCCATGGATCAAACATTCGTTTTTTATTACTGTTCCATTTGTCTCGCAAGGAACCCGGCTGCCGTTTCGACGGCTTTTTGTTCTACTTCTCCGAGTGCTTTTTCTTTTGATAATATGACAACAGCACCAATTGGGTCTCCATTTGCAATAATCGGACCAATCGTATAAGATGAGATTGTTTCGTCAGCACCCTCAACGATGGATACTTGGCGCTCTTCTGTTTCTAAAATAGAAGTTCTGTCTTCCATCGACTTTTCAATGAGTTCGCTTATGTTTTTATTTAAGTATTCTTTCTTGGAGCCTCCTGCAACCGCAATAAATGCATCACGGTCACAAATAAGTACTTGGTGTCCTAAGCTATCAAAAAGTGCTTCCGCATACTCCTTTGCAAAATCGCTTAGTTCACTAATCGGAGAATATTTCTTTAAAATGACCTCTCCATCACGATCAACAAAAATCTCTAATGGGTCTCCCTCTCTAATACGTAGCGTTCTACGGATCTCTTTCGGGATAACTACTCGACCTAAATCATCAATTCGACGAACAATACCAGTTGCCTTCATTCTTATGATGCCTCACTTTCATCTGATGATTAAAGAATAGTGGTGATTGATGTACAATTTGTATAGATTTGAATAAATCACCATTTGTTGTTGAGTTTAGTATCTTACACCAACAGAGTTCTATTCACGATGAATGTGATTTTTCGATAGAGGAAAAAATAACCATACACAAGAACTATAGGCAACTCAGACTTTGGTTCTATTCGTTAGAATTTCATCTATGTCACCTGAATTAAACTGCATTCACATTTTCCTTTTTGACATCTTGTAATCCTTTGACCATATCATGAATAATGCCTAGCCATTGGTTAGCCTCAATTCCCTTTGTTTGGATAACAATCTTTAATTTACTACCTTCCATTCCAAGGCTAATCATACGGCCAAATGTATTTCCTAATTTAAAAATCTTCCCGCCATCAATTTGACTGCTTGCCTCTTCTGAGAGCAGAATGGTAATTTCCTGCTTAGCTTGTTTTATGGAAATAACCTGCTCTTCCAAAGCAAATACCTTTATTCTGGCAATCTTAAATAGGTATTCTACCTGTTCTGGATATTCACCAAATCGGTCAATCATTTCCTCTTGCAATTCTTCGACATCCTCCATCTCCGTGATGCCTCTAAATCGCTTATACATATCTATTTTTTGGCGGCCATCAGAAATGTACGCATCCGGGATATACGCATCTACCTCAACATCAATTTCCACATTAGCTGGTTTTACAGTAGTTGTATCACCTTTACGTTCCTCAATTGCCTCTTTCAACATTTGTGAATAAAGGTCAAATCCAACTGAATCAATAAATCCGTGCTGCTGCGCTCCCAAAATATTACCTGCACCACGAATAGAAAGGTCTCTCATTGCAATTTTGAAGCCTGAACCAAGCTCTGTAAATTCTTTAATCGCTTGTAATCGCTTTTCTGCAACTTCGTTCAACACCTTATCCTTTCGGTATGTAAAGTAAGCATAGGCAACACGATTCGAACGCCCAACACGCCCTCTTAGCTGATAAAGTTGCGAGAGTCCCATCCGGTCTGCATCCTGAACAATCAATGTGTTCACATTTGGAATATCAACACCTGTTTCGATAATGGTTGTTGTTACTAAAACATCATATTGACCGTCAAGGAAATTTAATATCACTGCTTCGAGTTCGTTCTCAGTCATTCTTCCATGAGCATATGCAATCCTTGCATCAGGAACTAGCATCGAGATTTCTTCCGCCTTACGCTCAATATCCTCAACCCGATTATATAAGAAGTAAACTTGACCATCCCTTGCCATTTCCCGTTCAATCGCTTCCCTTATAAGTTCACCATTGTATTCCACAACATATGTTTGAACAGGAAAACGATTCTCAGGTGGCGTTTCGATAACGGACAAATCACGGACTCCAAGCATGGACATGTGAAGCGTTCTCGGGATTGGTGTTGCCGTTAAAGTAAGCACATCAATATTCGCTTTTAACTTTTTGATTTTTTCCTTGTGTGTAACACCAAAACGTTGTTCTTCATCGATAATTAATAGCCCAAGGTCTTTATACGTAATATCTTTAGACAATAGGCGATGTGTTCCGACAACGATGTCAACTGTCCCAACCTTTAGCCCTTTTGTTACTTCCGTTTGTTGTTTCTTTGAACGGAATCGACTCAATTGGCCAATTGTTATAGGGAAGTCCTGGAACCTTTCGCGGATTGTTTCGTAGTGCTGTTGTGCCAAGATTGTGGTCGGAACTAAAAAAGCAACCTGTTTTCCATCCATAATAGCCTTGAATGCAGCGCGAATGGCAACCTCCGTCTTTCCATAACCCACATCTCCACAGAGAAGGCGGTCCATCGGACGTTCACGTTCCATATCCTTCTTAATTTCCTGAATCGATCTTAACTGATCTTCTGTTTCTTGATATGGGAATGACGCCTCAAATTCTCTTTGCATTTCTCCATCAGGAGAAAATGCATATCCCTTACTTGCCTCTCGCTCGGCATACAACTTTATTAAGTCATCTGCTATATCCTGAACAGAGGATTCAACCTTTTTCTTTACACGTTTCCAATCAGTTCCACCTAATTTGTAAATCTTCGGATCTTTACCTTCTGAAGCTACATATTTTTGCACCTGTTCAATTTGGTCAACAGGTACATAGAGTTTGTCATCACCTTGATAGCGAATATGCAAATAATCCTTGTGGATTCCATTAATCTCTAAGGTTTCAATGCCTAAATACTTTCCGATACCATGATTTACATGAACAACATGGTCGCCAACCTGTAATTCTGAATAGCTTTTTATCCGCTCGGCATTTGAAAGCTTTTGCTTTCGTTTTGTTTTTTGCATTTTCTTCTTAAAAAGCTCTTCCTCAGTGATAACTGCGATTCGTTGCAACGGTAATTCAAAGCCGTCTTGTAAATCCCCAAGCAAGATTTGTGCTTTTCCTAGTAAAATATCTCCATCACTCTTACTTGTAAGTACATCGATTTCATAATCTGACAGGACCTGTTCCAGCTTTTTCACTCGGTCCTCATTTGAACCAAGGAAAATAACTGTATATTTACCCTTCTGCCATCGTTCCAATTCTGCTTTAAGGACATGCATCTGGCCATGGAAGTTTTGCATCTGTTTGCAGGACATATTTAAAATGTTCTGTGGGCTTGTATGTGGTACATGCCTTAGAAAAAGAGATAGATAAACCAAAGGATTAGTTGACTGATGTATAAGCTTTGTAAATTGGTGAGACAAGGTAATGTTATGAATAATCTCCCCTTGCGATAAAAGACTTGTTACCCACTCAGCTTCTTCTTTATCAAGACTATCAGCCATCTCCTGAACTCTACTAATTTCATCTAAAAGTACGAGACCATTTGCAGGTAAATAGTCTAGTAAACTAGCAGGCGTATCATAGACAAGAGATAGATATTTGAACATTTTCTGCAAAATTTGACCACTTCTCATCTGTTCAAGTTCGTAGGAAATGTTCTCTAATAACAGTTTTTTTGCTTTCTCATCTTTAACCTTTTTAAGGCTTTTTGCTAGTCCTTCTTCTAATACATGTACGCCTTTATCTAAGTGCTTAGGTGTTAATAAAATTTCGGTAGCAGGTCCAATAGTGATTGAGTCAATTTTCGCCTGTGATCGTTGATCCTCTAGTGAGAATGTGCGAATGGAATCTACCTCTGTATCAAATAACTCAATACGTACAGGATTTTCTTCTGTTAAGGGATAGATATCGAGAATTCCACCTCTTACGCTGTATTCCCCGGGTGCTGATACCATTGACACACGTTCATATCCCATCTCAACCAGTTTTTCTAAAATAGACTCCACTTCTATATCATGTCCAACCGTAAATGTCAGCTGACTTTCATTCCATAGTTTCTTAGGTGGAAGGAGTCTCTTTAAACCTGCTATTGGAGCAACTATGACACCCTTTGATTGATGACTCCAATAATTTAGAGCCTCAATACGCTGGCCTTTTAACTCGGGGCTTGCAATTCCTATTTCTGATGCAATTAATTCATTCACAGGATATAGAAAAACCTCGTCTTCTTCTAAAAGACCGTTTAAATCCTCATAAATTTTCTGTGCCTGAAACAAATTATGGGTAACGACCAATATCGGTCGATTTGTTTGTCTATAGAGAGCTGCCGCAAACACAGTTCGAGCTGAACCAGATATACCGGCTATTAATTGCTCACGCAAGCCTCCTTCAATTCCATTTATAATTGATTTTAACTCATCATTATTCCCAACATATTGTTGTAGTCCCTTAAGCAACTCGGAAACCCCCTCTCGAAGTTTTTACGTGTATAGTAGTAACTCGTGCTTAAATAGATTCATTCATTGGATGTGAATCTCGTAAAATGGAGCTTCGCGCCTTTTTACATAAATAGAAAAACGCTTTGGTTGCGAAGGCCAAAGCTTTTCCTCTTATTGAATAAATGATTCATATTGATGAAAATCAGGATTCCGTTGCAACGCTTCCTGACAATCTTCACATATTGTTTTTACATGAATGTCGCCATTTGATTGGTAAGATATCATCTCTTGTCGTTCTTGGTCAGTTAATTGATGAAATCCAAGACTCTCACTATGTAGGGATAGGTTATCAATACTTCCAACCTTCACACCACAATGTCGACAATGGTAGTGTAGTGACATAAGAATCCTCCTTTTTACGGATACGACCATAGTTTACACTTTCTAGTATAAACCGCGTTGGGATTCTTTATTCACTGCCTCTTACCTTATCATACTACACTACTTTGCATTAAATTCGTTCATTACTTGTAAAAATGATGTTGACACCCATTTTTCTGCAGCTTCAGCGGACTTTTGGATTGCATCTTGAATATCCTGCAAATCCTCAGCTGGAAAACGACCTAAGACATAATCAGCTATCTTCATGCCGTTTGTAGGGCGATTGATTCCAATTCGAATACGCTTAAATTCCTGAGTGCTCAGGTGCTGAATAATGGATTTCATTCCATTATGGCCCCCTGCACTTCCTTTTTCGCGCAACCTAATTTTTCCTACTGGTAAGTCAAGCTCGTCATATACAACAAGTATATCTTCAACTAGAATATCATAATAATCCATGAGTGGCCTGATACTTTCTCCCGATAAATTCATATATGTGAGAGGCTTTAAAAGAATAACCTTCTCCCCATTCACCATGCCTTGACCAAATACTCCGTTGAATTTTGCCTTATCCAGCGGTATATGTAATTGATTAGAAAGCTCATCAATAACCTTAAACCCAACGTTATGTCTTGTCTCCTCGTATTGCCTACCGGGATTTCCCAACCCTACTATCAACTTCATTTTTTCCCCCACCTTGTTAATTCAAAAGTAAAAGGCGCCCATCTATCGGCGACAAGCATAAGACAAGCGCTGGCAGAAGGTGCCTTTTACCTTCAGATGTGATTGTCTTATGACCTCGAGCTGATGGCGCCTGGAACTGGATGTCGCAAAAGGACGTAACCGTTTTGGTCACGTCCAACCTTTTTCTTTAGCCTTCTTCAGATTCGTTAGTTTCTCTACCCTCTAGGTTTTCAGGTTCGCCAGGTTCTTGTTCTTCTCCTGTGCTAATCTCTTCTTCCTGTCGTGGTGCAAGAACAGAAGCCACGACCTGTGAAGTATCTTGGTTAATTGTAAATTTACCTTTTGTATCAATGTCCTCTAACGTAACAACATCGCCAACCTCTACGTTTGACACATCCACATCAATTGTTTGCGGAATATCGGTTGGAAGTGCAGAAATGGACACTGAATGGATGGACTGCTGAAGCACTCCGCCATCCTTCACTCCAGACGCTTCCCCAACTAAATTAATATTCACGTCAACGGTAACTTCTGTTGACATGTTTACGATTTGGAAATCTGCATGAATGATTTCACTTTTAATTGGGTCTGTTTGAACTTCTTGTAGCATAACAGAATGCTGGTTATTTTGAATTGCAAGTTTGATAATTCCATTACGACCAGTGGTGCGAATCGTTTTTAAAAAGTCTGCACTATTTACGTAAATGGGTTGACTTTGATTCGGCCCATTTAAGACTGCCGGGATGTTTCCCGCTTGTCTAATCTTTGTTAATGTAGAATTTTTATCCTTTACTCGTTCTGTCGCTTCTAAAACTACAGACATTCTATACACCATCCTTGGAAGATTTAGTCATATTACTAAATTTCCCCTAAAGATGATGAAGTAAACCTTCTTTTTAAAAAGAAAGGAAGCTTTCTTAATCAAATAATGTGCTTACTGATTGTTGCTCGTGAACACGTACGATTGCTTCACCGATTAGTGGAGCTACAGAAAGCTGCTTGATCTTACTGATTTGTTTCTCTTCTGGCAATAGAATCGTATTGGTTACAATCAATTCTTTGATTTTTGAATTTTGAATACGTTCAATTGCTGGTCCTGATAATACAGGGTGTGTACAACATGCATATACTTCAGAAGCACCATTCTCGACAAGTGCATTTGCAGCTAACGTAATTGTCCCTGCTGTGTCAATAATATCATCAATCAATATTGCCGTTTTCCCCTCAATGTTACCAACAATATTCATCACTTCTGCCACATTTGGCCTTGGGCGACGCTTATCTATAATCGCGATAGGAGCCTTTAAACGATCCGCCATTTTACGTGTACGTGTAACCCCACCATGATCTGGAGATACAATAACAATATCTTCAAGATTCTTGGCTTTGAAATAATCAGAAAGAATTGGCACGCCCATTAGGTGGTCAATCAAGATATCAAAAAAGCCTTGGATTTGCGGTGCATGAAGATCTAACGTAATTACACGATCTGCACCTGCTGTTTCTAACAGATTTGCAATTAACTTTGCTGTAATTGGCTCACGTGCACGTGCTTTTCGGTCTTGTCTTGCATACCCGTAATAAGGCATGACAATATTTATAGTCTTTGCGGAAGCACGTCTAAGTGCATCAATCATAATTAATACTTCCATGATATGTTCATTTACAGGAGCACTCGTTGATTGAATAACAAAAACATCGCATCCACGAATACTTTCTTCAATGTTAATTTGAATTTCTCCATCGCTAAAACGTGTTACAGAGCACTTCCCAAGCTCAACACCAATTGACTTAGCAATTTCTTCAGCCAAAGGTGCATTCGAATTCAACGAAAATACCTTTAAACTTGAGTCACGGTATTCATTAGGCATGATCTTACTGACCTCCATTAGGAATTTTTCTTTTGATTTAAGATCTCTACATAATTTTCTTTATTAACTTGGCGAGCTCTAGCTATTGAAAGTGCGTTGCTAGGGACTTCACTTGTTATTGTTGAGCCAGCCGCAACGTATGCTCCTTCGCCAACTGTCACTGGAGCCACTAAATTTGAATTACATCCAATAAATGCATTGTCTTCGATTTTTGTTAAGAATTTATTTTTTCCGTCATAGTTGACAGTGATAGAGCCGCAACCAATATTTACATTTGTGCCAACCTCCGCATCTCCAATATAGCTTAAGTGAGATGCTTTACTTCCTTCACCAAAAACAGCCTTTTTTAGCTCAACAAAGTTTCCAACTTTTACTTTGTCACTAATTTGAGATGCTGGACGGATATGCGCAAACGGTCCGATTGCTACATCATTTCCAATACTACTATCATGTGCAACTGAATGTCGGATCACAGTACGATCACCAATCTTACAATTCTTTATTTCTGAATTTGGACCAATCTCACAATCCGAACCAATTTCAACATCGCCAATAATCATAGTACCGGGATGTAAAACAGTGTCTGAACCGATTTTGGCATCTGATGAAATGTACGTATTATCCGGATCGATGATGGTAACACCATTCATCATGTGCTGTTTATTGATTCTTTGTTTCATTAACGTTTCTGCCTGAGATAAGGCATAACGATCATTCACTCCAAGTGTCTCCTCGAATGATGCTGTTTGGAATGCAGATACAATTTCGCCCTTACTTTTCAGAATTTCAATGACATCTGGAAGATAATATTCGCCCTGTACATTGTCATTGGATACATTTGAAAGCGCTTCAAATAGTGCTTCGTTATCGAAACAATATGTACCCGTATTGATTTCGGTAATTGTTCGTTCTTCATCTGTTGCATCTTTATGTTCTACGATACGCTCCACATGTCCTTCTGCATTACGGACAATTCTCCCATAACCTGTTGGCTCCGAAGCCACAGCTGTTAGGATTGTTGCCTTAGCGCCAGCATCTTCATGCTGTTTTAATAACGCCTCCATCGTTTCTGCTGTTATAAGCGGAGTATCTCCACAAACGACTAATGTTACTCCCTTTTCATTTGCTAAGTGGTCTGTTGCCTGCATAACAGCGTGCGCTGTGCCTAATTGCTCAGCTTGAAGGGCATATTCGCTTTTATCTCCAATTTGTGCTTTTACAGTTTCTGCTCCGTGTCCAACTATTGTCACGAGTTTTTGTAAGGATAATGTTGAAAGTTGATCTACTACATGCTGTACCATTGGTTTTCCACATACAGGATGCAGTACCTTGTAAAGCTTAGACTTCATACGTGTTCCTTGCCCAGCGGCCAAAATTACGCCGTATCTTTTTGTCATGTTCAGGCCTCCAATTAACCTAATCAAATTCGCCTCGGTGAAATTGCGACCAAAATTTTCGAGCACGCCTGAAAATTTTTCTTTGAAATCGCATATCTCCGCCAGAGGCTTTAGCATTATGCAAACCTCAATTGCAAAATGTTAAACCTTTTTATCCATTTCGAATATATCTTAAAAAGAGACCATTTTCAAGAAAACTAACGAAAGTACATGTTTTTTTAACTGGAAAAAGTTTATTGGGGATAAGGAGGGAAAGAAAAAGAGCCTATGTATATGTAGGCTCTTTGATGTAATAATTTTTTATTTTATGATGCGCCCGCTTCTTCAAACTCAACCTCTACTTCACCTAAACGGTGATACTCAGCTAGTACAGCATCTTGAATCTTTCCACGAGTACTTGAGTTAATTGGATGAGCGATATCGCGAAACTCACCATCTGGAGTACGTTTACTTGGCATTGCAACAAATAAACCATTGTTTCCATCGATTACACGAATGTCATGTACAACAAATTCATGGTCTAACGTAATTGATGCAATCGCTCTCATTCTACCTTCAGTATTAACGCGGCGTAATCTAACGTCTGTCACTTCCATTCTGTTCACCACCTTTTTGACTATATAAAAACTTAGTTATTCATATTCAACGAAAAATCGGAATCTCCTGCTAAATATCAAATATTTTTTTAAAAAGATTCATACTTTTTTGTGAATGAACAGAATGTTAGTGAATAACGCTATTATTTTACGAGTGCGATTACCTCAATTTCTACTAAAACATCTTTAGGAAGTCTTGCCACTTCAACAGTAGAGCGGGCTGGTTTATGCCCGGCAAAGAATTCCCCATAAATTTCATTTAGTTCTGCAAAGTCATCCATATTTTTAATAAATACAGTAGCTTTAACAACTGTTTCAAGAGATGCGCCCGCTTCAGCTAAAACAGCTTGCAGATTCTTAAAAACCTGTACCGTTTGTTCTTTAATTCCTCCACTAACAAGTTCACCAGTTGGTGTTAGAGGAATTTGCCCAGAACTAAAAAACATATTATTGACAATGATTCCTTGTGAATATGGTCCAATTGCAGCGGGTGCTTGATTCGTTTGTACCTGCCTCATTCTTCTTCCCCCATCTCATCTTCAATTTCTACTTGTCGTAAGTATGATTCATAATTTCCAACAGCAACTTTAATTTGTTTTTCTTTCACATCAACATCTGTAAGTTTTACTAAGGATATGTACTCATCCACTAGTCTTTCTTCTACACCTTCAGATTCAACTAGGACACCGATCCCTTTAACGTTTGCATTGAACTCTTCAAGGATACTAACCATTCCATTTACAGTTCCGCCAGCTTTCATAAAGTCGTCGATAATTAGGACATTTGCTCCTTCCTTCAAACTCCGCTTAGCTAGTACCATTGTCTGTATCCGCTTTGTAGATCCGGATACGTAATTAATACTTACAGTAGAGCCTTCAGTCACTCGATTGTCATGTCTTACAATGACAACGGGAACGTCTAGATATGATGCAACTGCATATGCCAATGGTATCCCCTTTGTTGCAACAGTCATAACAATATCAATCTCATGATTGGAATAAATAGAAGCAAAGATTTTCCCGATTTTATTAACAATTCTCGGGTCTCCTAGTATATCAGTAAGATACAAATAACCACCCGGAAGAAGCCTATCTGGATTTGCTATTACCTTACAAAGTTCCTCAACAACCTCACTCGCTTCATCTTCCCCGACCATTGGAATAAATTTTACTCCTCCAGCAGCTCCTGCTACTGTAATTAATGTTCCAATTCCTTGCTGCTCAAACGTTTGCTTGATAATAGCTAGATCTTCACTAATTGAGGATTTAGCAGAATCATATTTTTCAGCAAAATAAGAGAGAGAAACAAGGTGCTGTGGATGTAAAAGCAAGTGATTTGTCATATCAACAAGTCTACTACTCCGTCTAAATTTCATGGCTGCCTCCAAAAACCGAATATTTTATAGATAATATACCATTAATATACGTTTTTATTCAACCTTATTTCGCTCACCAAGCAATCTAACTGCATAAACCTGGTCACAAAAGCCACGCAATCCATTATAAATCCGCTGCATTCTAGATTCTCTTTGAACAAGTCCAAAAACAGTAGGTCCACTTCCACTCATTAATACTGCATCCGCACCGAACCGTTTCATTTGCTCCTTTATGTTTGCTACTTCCGGATGGAGCTTAAGAGTTACATCCTCTAATACATTTCCGACACGATCACAAATCCCGCCAAAGTCCTTCATTTCAATTGCTCGAATCATCCCATCCACGTCTGGATGATTGATTTGATCAATTGAAAGGTTCCGATAGACATCTGCTGTTGAGACCCCTATTGTTGGTTTTGCTAATATGATCCAACAATGTGGGGGTGCAGGTAATTCGGTTATAATTTCACCTCTGCCAGTCGCAAGGGCAGTCCCACCATAAACACAAAAGGACACATCTGAGCCAATTTCAGCTCCAATCGATGCTAGTTCGTCTAAACTCAGACCAAGGTTCCAAAATTTATTTAGTCCCCTTAACGTTGCGGCTGCATCACTGCTTCCACCAGCGAGCCCTGCAGCCACTGGTATTGATTTTGTAATCGAAATAACGACGCCCTTTTTTACTCCGTATCGCTTTTTCAGTAAGCTTGCAGCCTGATAAGCTAGGTTACGGCTGTCATCCGGTACAAAACGATTATGGGAAACGACCTTAATTTCATCCCCCTCATAATCGGATAATTCAAGCCTGTCCGATAGATCGATAGTAGTCATGATCATCCGCACCTCATGATAACCATCCTGGCGCTTATGTAATACATCGAGCGCTAAATTGATCTTTGCCGGGGCCTTAACTAATAATTTCATGAAAACACCTGCTTTAAACGTAAAATTCAATATTGACATTGTACCATAAAGTAAACAACGTAAAACAGTGATGTCGTGCTGTCTGCACGGTTTTTTATGTAAATCGTTCATAATGACCTTATTCTTATATAAAGAAAGCCGAAGCGAATCTGCTCCGGCGTCGTAGTTCAAGAAACTGTTTTACTGGTTTTTCCCCTTATTAGCAAGCTGTTGTTGCCCAATTTCAATTGCCCGTTTTACCATATTACCGGCATCACGTGAACGAATTGCACCCCAACCTTCATTTTTTACAGTGTCATAAAAACCAAGTTCTTTTGCTAACTCTTCTTTAAAGGTTTCCGACATAATTCCTCTACGTCTTCCCAATAACTACAACCCCTTTCTAGCTACGACAACCTTAGTATTAGAAAAACAAGGGATAATTATAGTAACAATTTATCCTATTAATTCTTTTTTAAACAAAAAACGTGGCTCTTTTTTTAGAAAAGCAAAAAGGCGCCCGCACTTCGGCAACAAGCATAAGCAAATCTCTAACAGAAGGTGTACTTTACCTTCAATAGCAATTTGCTTAGACCAAAGAGCCAATGGCGCCTAAAGCTAGACATTAAAAAAGTACCACGTTTTTAAACAAAATAAAAAGCAGCAAACACAATGTCTACTGCCCACTTATAGCAATGTTCCCAGATGTCTCATCAAAGAATGTTAATTGAACGGTTTCTGTAAGGATATCAGCATAGCTGTATGATACTCGCTCAAACGAGTTCTCGTCCTGGTCTAGTTCAATTACAAATACAGAGGGGTACGTTTCAGCGAGTACTCCCGAGCGCTCGATTGTCTTTCTACGACCACCGTTCGCCTTTAAAGTAAGCCTCTTGCCTAAATTTGTATCTAAAGACCTTTTGATATCAAGCAAAGTTTTTCCCATTTCACTCCACCTCACTATTTTAAGTATACCAAATAAATCTTAAAACGTCAAACAAAACTAAAATTATAACAATGATACAAAATACTTGTCAATATATATTTTCCTACATTTTTCTTAGTGCACAACCGATAGTATGTTCAAAAGTGTAGCTAATATGTATAAAAATCAAGATTTCTTTCATCGACATATTTTTCAATCGTTATATATGTAATAAAATACCAAAGAGAATCTCTAGCGTAACACGTTAGAGATCCCCTTCTTCTTCATCCACTAATTTTTGGTAAGGCATACCCGTGCGTAATACACCCTTCGTTTCAATCCCTCCAAGGCCCTTTTCTCCTGTTAATGTATTTCGTAGGACATCCCATACATTAATTCTTTCATCAAATGGTGTAAAACAAATCTTTGCAACGATATATACAGGGTCTAGCGCATGAATATTGACTCTTGAAGGTGAACTTGCATAATTTGCACCCGCTCTTATCAAAGACTCGAAGTGGGACTGGCATGCACCTGCAAAAATAACAAGTTGATCTAAATGCGGAACTCGTTTTCTTGCCTGTCGAACCGTTTGAGCAAAATGGCGAGAATGCCGATATGCCTTTAGTTCAGTAACCTTTCCCTTCGACTTTGAAAATGCATCATGCCCAGTTATCACAAGTATGTCAGGTCTATATTTATCAAGTAACTCATCAATCTTATCTGGCATTTCCTTTTCATGACAATGTACTCCATATACAGGAACACCTATCTTCTCATATAACGCTAGGCACTTTTTTAAGTAATTGGGGTCACCATCAATATGCAGGACTCTTCCTGGAATTTGAAAAAACTCTGTATCACTTGAATAACCACCTGTAGCAAGATATTCATTTTTTTGCCTAATTAACTGATAATCTTGTCGAAAAAGGCGATAGGAATGATCCACTTTTTCTCGATCAGTCCGCTGTCTCTTCTGTCTTTCGTTCTCATCGACTAGAACTAAATCATCGTATGGAGCATCTGCAATCAACCTTACATCTTCACCATATAAATAAACTGTTTGATCATGTGCAATTTCTGTTACTTTAAACAAAAGGTCAAAGTGATATGATTTCCTTGCAACAATATCACCAACTTTTATTTCCATCCTCAACCACTCCAACTTCGAGGTAATTTGCGCTTATGAGATACCTACTGGTTAGCCTATGCAGAATAGGCAAAAGTGGTGAGAGGAAAGAAAGTGGAACAACCTAAAAAAGACAAAGGGCTTACTATTCAGTAACGTATTCCGTTTTGAATTACTAACAGTTTAATTATCATATCCGCCCGCATTTGATTAATGTCAAATAAATTTTAATCAAAAAACTACCAGGTAATAAAGTATTGCTGACAATGGAAGGCCATTTCTGTTGGGGTGTGGTCGATGTTTGGGTTCTTCGGGCAAGGGAATGCAATATCTGCTGAGGTGCGTCCGAAGTTGAGGTATCTTCGGACTGCGCTAGGTAATTTCTGCTGGGCTGTGGCTGAAGTTTTGGTAACTTCGGACTGCACAAAGTAATTTCTGCTGGGCTGTGTCTGAAGTTGAGGCATCTTCGGACAACGCTAGGCAATTTCTGCTGAGGTGTGTCCGAAGTTTTGGTAACTTCGGACAGCTCAAGGTAACTTCTGCTGAGGTGCGTCTGAAGTTGAGGTATCTTCGGACTGCGCTAGGTA
The DNA here is from genome assembly GCF_059759275.1 of Ferdinandcohnia sp. GQ5. Taxonomy (NCBI): domain Bacteria; kingdom Bacillati; phylum Bacillota; class Bacilli; order Caryophanales; family Bacillaceae; genus Ferdinandcohnia; species Ferdinandcohnia sp. GQ5. The sequence goes on along the minus strand of NZ_JCAXEW010000029.1, from coordinate 16,061 downwards.
ATTTCTGCTGGGCTGTGTCCGAAGTTTTGGTAACTTCGGACAGCTCAAGGTAACTTCTGCTGAGGTGCGTCTGAAGTTGAGGTATCTTCGGACTGCGCTAGGTAATTTCTGCTGGGCTGTGTCCGAAGTTGAGGTATCTTCGGACAACGCTAGGCAATTTCCACAAGGGTGTGTCTGAATTTTAGACATCTTCGGACAACAGAGGGCATAAGCTGCGCAAATGTGTCCGAAGTTGAGGTATCTTCGGACAACGCTAGACAATTTCTGCTGAGGTGCGTCCGAAGTTGAGGTATCTTCGGACAACGCCAGGCAATTTCCACAAGAGTGTGTCTGAAGTTGAGGCATCTTCGGACAACGCTAGGCAATTTTTGCTCATGTGTGTCCGAAGTTTTGGTATCTTCGGACTACGCTAAGTAATTTCTGCTGGGCTTTGTCTGAAGTTGAGGTATCTTCGGACAACGCTAGGCAATTTTTGCACAAGTGAGTCTGAAGTTTTGCTATCTTCGGACTGCACAAGGTAATTTCTTCGCGAGCGTGTCCGAAGTTTAGTCATCTTCGGACGACGCTAGGCATGATCTGCGCAGGTGTGTCCAAAGTCAAGTAACTCCATTTAATTAAAAGGTTTTGCCGTACTTCAGCAGCAACTGTTGTTCTCAAAAAAGTTAAAGCGTGAATTCGTATGTGAATTCACGCTAGAAATGTATTGTAATTTACTGTTTTGCTCCTTGAATTGGAATACGTTAACTATTCAGTAGGCCCTTTGTCTAAGTTCTTATACAATTCATTACTCAAGTGCCCGAATTCTTCGATTGATAATGTTTCTCCGCGACGTTTTGGATCGATATTTGAAGTGGCTAAACACCCTTCAATTACTTCTTTTAAAGCCTTCCCGTTTGGAAGATTTGAGGTTAAATTATTTAAGATTGTCTTTCTTCTTTGTCCAAATGAAGCACGAACCACATCAAAAAAGAAGGGTTCATTTTCAACCTTTACTGCTGGTTCCTTTCTTTTGATTAAACGAATCACGGCAGAGTCTACATTGGGTTGTGGAACAAACACGGTTCTTGGTACCGTCATGACAGTTTCAGCGGTGGTATAATACTGGATGGCAATTGATAATGAGTTATAATCCTTTGTACCGGGTACAGCTGAAATCCGATCTGCTACTTCTTTTTGCAGCATTACAACAATGCCTCTTAATGGGATGTTTTCTGTTAAAAGCTTCATAATGATAGGCGTCGTTACATAATAAGGGAGGTTGGCAACTACCATAATATCGCTAGTTCCCTGCATTTTTTCATGAATGACAGACTGCACATCTGCTTTTAATACATCTTCATGGATAATCTCAACATTTGGATATGGAGATAACGTATCTGCTAATATTGGCAAAAGTCGACCATCTATTTCAAATGCGACCACTTTTTTTGCTCGCTTAGCAAGCTGTTCAGTTAATGCTCCAATTCCTGGTCCAATTTCGATTGCTCCTGTTTCCTCTGTAATTTCAGCGTGGTCGACTATGCGGTGGAGAATATTTGTGTCAATCAAAAAGTTTTGTCCTAAGCTTTTCTTAAATGAAAACCCATGCTTTTCTAAAATTGCTCTTGTTCTTATAGGTGTGGCGATATCTTTAATCACTTTGCCTTTCCCCCTGTAGTACTTTTTCGACAGCCTCATCAAATGCCACTTTTGTGATTTGGAACATTTGCAGGCGTTTATATAGCTGTTTTCCGTTAGTATAACCAATTTTCAAAAGGACGCCTAGCTTTTCTCTTCGTTCCTTCGCCTTACTGCCTCCAATCAATCCTGCCTCTATCAGAGCGTCTAAGTCGATATCAGAGTCAAAGTCCTCCCGCTCTTGTTTAACCTCTTCTAAGGCCTTTCTAATCGCTTCTGGGGTAGCATGCTCGACCCCAATCTTTTTACCTGACTTCGCAAGTGCCTCTTTCTTTGGCAAAAAAGCATGCTTACATCCAGGAACAGCATTCGCCACAATTTTGCGGATTCTCTCCCCTGGGTAGTCTGGATCTGTAAACACGATCACTCCTCTTACTTGTTGAGCGTGTTTAATGGTTTCTAGAACATCTTGATTAACAGCTGAACCGTTTGTCTCGATTGTATCAGCATCAACCGCTCTTTTGATTGCTACGGTATCATCTTTGCCTTCCACAACAATTATTTCTTTTATTTTCATTTTTATTGAAACCTTTCTCGATTTATTTCGTCTAACATTATAGATACAAATATTACATAATTATAACAAAAAAGACATAGACATAAAAAGAAGTGTTCCAGTGCCTTGGTCAGCCCCGACAAGCACAAGACAAGTCAGCGAGAAGGTTGCTCTTTGACCTTCTTGATGGATTGGCTTGTGACCTAGAGGGCTAGGCACTGGAACCGGACATAAAAAAACAGAGGAATATTCCTCTGTTCAATGCAAGTTAATTTAGTATTTGAATTTTCACCTTTCGTTGGCCCCAACGAAAAGCTTGAGATTTTTCCGAGAAAAAAACATCAATCTTATAACCTTTAATATCGGTTCCCTTGTCAGCAGCTACTGCATAGCCATATCCTTCTACATACACTTTTGTACCTAAAGGAATGACACTAGGGTCAACCGCAATAACCTTGACATTTGGATTTGAACGAAGGTTAATTCCTGTGGCAGTTGTTCCTGAGCAACCACTACAATACGCAGTATACGCTGTAGATGAAACATAGAATTCTTTTGAAACATTAGCTTTACCACGGGAAACCTGTTGAACAATTTCACGTGTACCGACTGCTACAACTTTATCCTTACTATCTTGTAAGGTTTCTGTTTTGATAAGATCTCTTGAAACTTCTTTACCATTTTCAAGAACGACTTCGTAGTGTTTTGCAACCTTACCATCTTGGCCAGGATTTACTACCTTTTGCTTGCCCTTATCAAGGCTGTTGTCTTTTTTCTTAACAACCGCAAAGGCAACTGATTCTTCCACTACATCGGTGACTTTTTCTACTCGTACGACATTGACGACACTATTTGCTGTAATCTGTGCTTCCATTCCTGGTTCTACTCGATCCAATTCATTTAGTGTAACATTTTGACCTTTTAAAAAGTCAGCGACAGTAGTCGAAGTGGACCAAACCTTTGATTCTGTACCGCCGTCATTTAAAGTGAGTTGAAATGCTTTTTCAACTTCCACCTTCATATCTTCTTTTAACTTTGTATCTAAACTTGGATTGACTTTATCGTGTTCTGTTATTTCTACCTTAGTGTCTTTGAAAAGATCTCCCACGGTTTTGACTGTTGTCCAGACCTTTTGTGGTTGGTTATCAACTACAAGCTCAACCGGAATAGCCTCTTGCCATGTCACTTTCAAATTGTCCTTGATTGCCGTATCCATCGAAGGTGAAAGCTCGTCATGTTTCGAGACATCTATCTCTAAATCTTGTAGAACTTCTGCAACCGTGTTTGCGTGCGTCCTTATAACTTGCTCATTTCCATTTAATGATAGTGTAACTGTATCCTTTGTAGTTTCATATGTAGCATAACCTGTGCCGGCACCTACTAAGACTATAAAACTACTTATCGAGACTATTAATCTCTTTTTGTGCTTTGACTCGGAAAACAGTTTTTTCATGTTTTTAAGCAAATGAAAAACGCCTCCTTCTCTCAGTGGATTATATAAAGGATATTATATTCTGTCAACCCCACCCCTTTTTTCATTCACCGTACTAAATATTATGCAAGAAGAATTTTTAAAAAGGAAGAATTAGTTGTCGACAAAGATATATATGAGACAAAGGAGACATGTAGAACTTTTTCTAATTAACTTATTGTTGGACAAGCTATCCTATTTTTTGACAAAATTTGCTATCATTTTATGCCGAAAAATCGCTTCGCATTGTCGGATGTTATTTGGGCAATTTCCTCAAAAGTAACCCCTTTTAGTTCCGCAATTTGCTCTGCTACATATTTCACATAGCTTGGTTCATTTCGTTTTCCTCGAAAAGGATGTGGTGTTAAATAAGGGCAATCCGTTTCAATTAGTAGACGATCTAATGGAATTTCAGTTGCTACCTCTTTTGGTTTTTTTGCATTTTTAAAGGTAACGGGTCCACCAAATGAAATGTAAAAGTTCATATCCATACATTGTTTTGCAACTTCAACACTACCAGTAAAACAGTGCATAATGCCGCCGACCTCACTTGCTTTCTCTTCTTCTAGGATTTCAATAATGTCGGCAGTTGCCTCACGATTATGAATAATAATGGGTAGCTTTACCTTCTTTGCTAGTGCAATTTGCTTACGAAAGACTTCCTTTTGAATTTCTTTTGGGGACTTGTCCCAATAGTAATCAAGACCCATTTCACCTAACGCTACGACTTTTGGATGGGAACAAAGCTCCTCAATCCATTTAAGATCTTCATCTGTCATATCAATTGCATCCACTGGGTGCCACCCAACTGTTGCGTAAATAAACTCATAAGTATCCGCTAATTCTATTGCTCTTGTAATCGTTTCACGGTCAAACCCAACAACTACAATTATTTCAACACCTTCACTTTGTGCTCTTTCAATTACTTCTTCTAAATCTTCTTGATACTGTATCGCATTTAAATGAGCATGTGTATCAATTAACATAGATAAAACTCCTTTTTCAATATGTAAAAAGGACAGAAGCTATCTGTCCCCTTTTGTTATTTTACTTTAGCTCCATTTGGTAGGCTTTGATCAATCGTGGCAACTGATAGCTTCCCATCAACTGACCCTGCTAAAATCATACCTTGTGATAATTCTCCACGTAATTTTACAGGTTTAAGATTTGTTACACAAATTACCTTCTTACCTACTAATTCCTCAGGAGTATAATATTGTGCAATGCCAGAAACAACCTGACGCTTTTCAAAACCTAAGTCTAATTGAAGTTTTAATAGCTTATCAGCCTTTTTTACAGGCTCCACTTGAAGCACCTCTGCAACACGTAGTTCGACCTTCATAAAATCATCAATTGTGATTTCATCGGCTTGTTCCACTTCTTGTACAGGCTCTTCTTTTTTCGTACCACCCTGCATTTTAGCTTTTATATATTCTACTTCGTCGGCAATTTCTAATCGTGGGAAAATAGGCTCACCCTTAGTAACCTGAAGTCCTTCTGTTTTAATTCCGAACTCAGTTAGGCTTTCCCATGTTTTTAATGCTTCTTCCTTCATTCCGAGTTGTGTAAAAATCTCACCTGGAGTTTTGATTAAGAACGGCTCAAGCATAATTGCTGCAAAACGAAGCGATTCTGCTAAATGACTCATAATTGAACCTAGTTCATCCTTTTTCGCTTCATCCTTTGCAACAACCCAAGGCTGAGTTTCATCAATATACTTATTTGTTCGGCTAATGAACTGCCATAGAGCTGTAAGCGCAACAGAAAACTCCATTTTCTCCATCGCTTCTTCATATTTAGAAACAGTGTCCACCGCAAAATTCGCTAGCTGCGTATCATATTCTGAATGATTACCCTGATAAGTTGGAATGGTACCATCAAAATACCGTCCAATCATTGCAACAGTACGGTTAAGTAAGTTTCCTAAGTCATTTGCCAAGTCAAAATTGATTCGTTCTACAAAACCTTCAGGTGTAAATACACCATCAGCACCAAAAGGAACCTCACGAAGTAAATAATAACGAAGTGAGTCCAGCCCATAACGGTCAATTAATGTAACCGGGTCAACGACATTTCCTTTTGATTTCGACATTTTTCCATCTTTCATTAATAACCAACCATGGGCAAATACCTTTTTCGGTAGAGGAAGGTCTAATGCCATTAGCATAATTGGCCAGTAAATCGTATGGAAACGAACAATCTCTTTACCTACTAAATGAACATCAGCTGGCCAGTATTTTTGATATTTAGTATCATCGTCAGTACCATAACCTAATGCTGTGATATAGTTCGATAATGCATCAATCCATACATAGATAACGTGCTTTGGATCTCCTGGTACTTTAATACCCCAATCAAACGTTGTTCTTGATACAGCCAAATCCTCAAGACCAGGCTTAATAAAGTTATTAATCATTTCATTTTTACGGGACTCAGGTTGGATAAACTCCGGATTCTCTTCATAATACTGAAGCAGGCGATCTACATATTTACTCATTTTGAAGAAATAGGATTCTTCCTTTACCTTTTCAACTGGACGTCCGCAGTCAGGGCAATTTCCATCTGCTAATTGTCTTTCTGTAAAGAAAGATTCACATGGTGTACAATACCATCCTTCGTATTTGTCAAGATAGATATCGCCCTGTTTAACAAGTTGGTCAAAAATCTTTTCGACAACCTTTTTATGGCGATCTTCTGTAGTACGAATAAAATCATCATAAGAAATCTCAAGTTTTTGCCATAATTCTTGGATACCTGACACAATCTCATCAACATACGCTTGTGGTGTAACACCTTTTTCAGCTGCAGAACGTTGGATTTTTTGACCGTGCTCGTCAGTTCCTGTTAAAAACATGACATCATATCCACGTAGTCTTTTATATCTAGCCATAGCATCTGCCGCTACAGTTGTATATGCGTGACCAATATGTAATTTTCCACTTGGATAATAAATGGGTGTAGTTAAATAAAATGTTTTATTTTCTTGTGCCATTGTTAAACCTCCTCTTATCAAGTACACGTGTAGACATACTATTCATCTATTCCTATTATATCTTCAAAATATACCTAAAGCACGAGAAAAGCGCAAGCGCCTGTAGCCCCTGCCCCTTGAAGAAAAAAGAAATGCCAAATTTCTGTATCAAAATAGAATATGCAAGCGAATGAAATAGGAAACGATTCGACAAATACGAAATAGAACCTTTTTTCGACAAAAATAACGTGAATCTTGTCGAATTTAGTCGAATCGAATTACCATTTTTCCCTTTATTATAGTACAGTATTTATTCATAAAAAAGTAGATTAATAAGATTGGCATTTCTATAAAAGCTTGATGTTATAGGACACATGTACCATTATTATACATATTTTAAAAGAATTGTAGTTAAAAGTGATTGACGTTAAATGGAAATCTTGATATTATTATCTAGAAATCAATTTGTCGAAAATTGACGATATAGAGAGATAAATAAATAAAAATATTGAGAGGAGAAAAAAGAAATGAAATCTACAGGTATTGTTCGTAAAGTTGATGAATTAGGTCGTGTGGTTATTCCTATCGAACTTCGTCGTACATTAGACATCGCAGAAAAAGATGCGTTAGAAATTTATGTTGACGATGACAGAATTATCTTAAAGAAATACAAGCCCAATATGACTTGTCAAGTAACTGGTGAAATTTCAGATGATAATTTTACACTTGCTAATGGCAAGATTGTTCTTAGCCGTGAAGGTGCAGAACAAATTCTTAAAGAGCTTCAAAACAATCTAACAGTTGTAAAATAATAAATGATAGACGAAAAGCTTCTCGTATTGAGAAGCTTTTTTCTATTCTATAGACCATGGTATTCTTGATAAATTTCTCTCTTTTGCTGATTTCGATCTTTTGCAACTTGTTTAATCGCTTCTTTTGTTGTCATTGACTCAGTCTCAACATAATGATTGACATGATGTTCGACTGATAGCTCTTCCCACCAAGCATCCAAAGCCTCTTCTTCACCTTGCTGTGCTCCTTCTACAACAAGACAAAACTCACCGCGAACGGTATCCTCTTCTGACCAGGTAAGAATTTCGTCTAAATCACCACGAATAAACTCCTCAAATTTCTTGGTTAATTCACGAGAAACTGTTACTTTACGATTTCCAAGTATCTCCCTCATAATCTTTAGTGTTTCTTTTAATCGATGTGGAGCTTCATAAAAAAGCAGTGTCGCTTGAATATGTACGATACTCTCCAGTTGCTTTCGTTTCATCTTCTTATTACGGTCTAAAAAACCATAAAAATAAAAGGGTTGTGTACCAAGTCCCGAGGCTATCAGTGATGTTAATGCCGCATTTGCACCAGGTAAAGGAACAACATACATCTTCTCCTTAACAGCTTCAACAACTAGTTCATAGCCCGGGTCAGAAATTGTCGGCATCCCGGCATCACTTACAATCGCCACATCTTTGCCATCACGCAAGAAGGAAAGAATCTTTTCACCACTCACCTTTTTATTATGTTCATGATAACTGATAACTGGTGTTTCAATCTCAAAGTGATTGCAAAGTTTTCTAGTTTGCCTTGTATCCTCTGCCGCAATAACTGCTGATTCTTTCAACGTTTTAATCGCCCTAAAAGTCATATCTTCCAAGTTCCCAATCGGGGTCGGAACGAGATATAAAGTTCCATATTCATAATTTGGTTGAAAGCTCTTTTGCTGCCACATATCGCTCCCCACTTTCCATTGCAAGCAACCGTTCTTTCTCAGGCCGCTTCAGTCGTTTAAATCTATATTCAGCACGCATTGCTTCTTCCTTCGTTTCAAATTCCTGAGAAAATAATAGGGTAATGGGACCTCTTCCTCTTGTATATTTGGCCCCTTTACCTTCGTTGTGCTTTTTTAAACGTTCCTCAACATCTGTTGTATAACCTGCATAGAAGCTTCCATCCTTGCACTCGACGACATAGAAATAATGATTATTCGTCCCCATAGAGAATCTTCCTTAGCTCTTTTGTATACTCATTCTGTTCATCGTATACATATAGAGGCGGTAAAATTTTTAGGTCAGCTTTTCCGAACTTAATCCCTTCAACCAAGATCGTATTTGCTTCTTTACCAAGTCTCGGATAAACAAATTGCAAGCGCTTTGGCTCGATTCGGTATTGTCTCATTAAGGTGAGAATATCCATTAATCTACCTGGTCGATGGACGAATGCAACCTTACCTCCTTGCTTAACCAATTCGCTACTAACACGAACGACATCCTCTAATGTGCAATAAATTTCATGGCGAGCAATCTTAAGGTATTCATTTTGATTCATTTCATCCGCCTTTGGTGTTGGAAAATAAGGCGGGTTGCAGGTTACCACATCGAACTTACCACGACCTAGCTGATTAGGCATGTCCTTAATGTCACCGTGAATAACCGATAGTTGAGTAGAAAGCTTATTGTATTCAATATTTCTTTTGGCCATGTCATATATACGCTTTTGAATTTCAACACCTGTAACTTCTGCTTTTGATCGTCTACTGAGAAGTAGTGGAATAACTCCATTGCCTGTACATAAGTCAATGATTTTTCCTTTTTGAATTGGAACATACACAAATCGCGCCAGAAGTACTGTATCCAATGAAAAAGCAAATACAGAGGGGCTTTGGATGATTCTCAAGTTTTCCGCTAATAAATGATCTAAGCGCTCATCGTCATATAATTGAACCATTGCATTCTGTTTCCTTCCCTATGATTATCTATCTACTATTATAAACGTATTGTTTAAAAATGAAAAAGCCCTCTCCTATTTAGGAAAGGACCTACTTCTTATTTAAAAAGGAGAGACAAAATAAACAGTCACCCTCAGTACGGACACTTCCATAATGAACATTACAAATATGGAAACCTTCCTGATAAAGTCTTGCTAAGTTATCATATCCCTCACCAATATCAACCTGCTTTGCTTCTTGTAAAGCTTTGTCAGCTTTTTCTTCTTTTTTCTTTGAAATGGATTGATCAAGTCGACGACGTAAAAGATCATTCTCCATTTTTAAATTATGATTCTCTTCAAGTAATTGCCCAAGATGTTCTTTCAATTCTCCTAGTTGAGTATACAGATTACCAATTTGTTTCTCCATACTACTAACAGATTCAAAAATATCTTTTTTGTCCACGCATTCCACCTCGTTATTCTGTGGCTTGAATCGAAATCGCTCCTTCTTTTAGTAGTTCCTCCCACGTATATTCAACAACACGTTCACGACCTACTAATTCCAGCTGTAGTACTCGTTCCAAAATATTGAGCCCGACAACCTTCGCTTTACCACTAGTTGTTTCAATCATCTCACCAAGGTCTGGAAGCTGTTCTTTTGCACTTTCATACTCATCGTTCTCGTATTTTAAACAGCACATTAATCGACCGCACAAACCTGATATTTTAGTAGGGTTCAGCGACAGATTTTGGTCTTTCGCCATTTTAATTGAAACAGGCTCAAAATCCCCTAAGAAGGTCGAGCAACAAAGCATTCTTCCGCATGGACCAATTCCACCAAGCATCTTGGCTTCATCACGTACCCCTATTTGCCTTAATTCGATTCTCGTACGGAAGATTGCCGCTAAATCTTTCACTAACTCCCGGAAATCAACTCGTCCATCTGCTGTGAAATAGAAGATCACTTTATTTCTATCAAACGTATATTCAACATCAACAAGCTTCATATCAAGGCTGTGTTCAACTACCTTTCCTTGACACACATTATACGCCTCTGTTGCTGCTTGCTTATTTTCCTCTACAATTAATTTATCCTTAGAATCCGCAATACGGATGACCTTTTTTAATGGAAGTACGATGTCATTTTCATCGACTTGTTTTTTATTTATGACAACTTTGCCAAACTCAATTCCTCTGACCGTTTCTACAATCACGTATTCACCGTCAGGGATTGTAAAACCGTTTGGGTCAAAGTAATATATTTTTCCCGCTTTTTTAAAGCGTACACCAACTACATCATACAAGCTTATATCCCTCCTGTAACTTTATTACCAATTGTTCCATTAATAAATGTGGGTTCATGTTGGTGTATAGACGACGCTTCGCCTCTAAAACCGTTGCTATCTGATCACTTACACGTCTAGTAGACGTCTGGAGTGCGTATTGTTTAAAGCTAGTAATCTGGTCATGAAAGATAAGCTTCTCTTCATCACCCAACTGTATATATAATAAATCTTTATAAATTAGCAATAATATATCTAAACCAAAGCTTAGCTGCTCTTTCTCTTTAAAGTGAGGTAACCATTGGTCCTGCAATAAAAAGAAAGCATGGGTTGGCCTTGTATTGATTACTTCATATAATTGTAACACTATTGAACGGGACTGTCCAAACCAAGCATCCGTGCTTAACTCACGTGCTTCTTCCAAATTATTCGTTGTATGAGCAACAAGGGTAGCCATAGTAGGAGAGATCCCTTCATCAATGAGTCGCTCAGAAATCACCTTTGGAGCAAGAGGCCGAAATGATAATATCTGGCATCTAGATAGAATCGTATTCAAAATTCGATGGATTTGCTCGGTTAGCAAAATGGCCACTGTTTGACTTGTCGGCTCTTCAAGGAATTTTAGCAAACTATTTGCAGCATTTGTTGTCATTTTATCAGCATGGTTAATTACATAAACTTTACGGTTTGATTCCACACCCGTTTTTGAAAACTCCTCTTGCAACGCTTGAATTTGCCACTTTTTAATTGATAGACCATCTGGCTCGATGACATGAACATCGGGATGGTTGCCCGATGAAATTCTACGGCAATTTGTACATTCATTACAAGGTTTGTACTCAACAGGATGCTGACAGAAAAGACTTTTTGCCAAAAGAAAGCCGACTTCCTTTTTACCTGTACCTCGGCTCCCCTCAAATAAATAAGCATGGGCCACTCTGTTCTTCTTGAGACTATTTTCAACCATCTTTAAGACTAGTGGCTGATATTCCTGAAGTTGTTCCCATGTTTTTTCCATCATACATCACTCTTTCAATTACGTATACAAGTTGATTAATAATCCCTTTATAAATCCAACTTTTCCCAGAATGTCGATTGATCCTCTCTCCTGGTCAACCATTTGTTCCGTTAAATCCAATAGTTCCTTATCAATTTCCTCAACAAGTTTATGCGTTCTCCCTTGTCCATTAAAATTCCAACTATGGGATTGCTTTATATCCATTCCATATTCAACTGCCTCATGGATAAAACGCTTTACAAGAGATTTATAGGAAGCCAAATCCTGAAAGGTTTGAGAGCGAGAGAGCCGTTCTCCCGCCATGTCAATTTGAGAAAGGAGCTTCGTCAATTGCTCCATTTGAAGTTTATTACCTTCTTGTTGGACAAATTTACTAAAGTTCACATTTCCCGAAACCTTATTGGATTGGTTTGGATGATTTTTATCCATGTTTACACGATAATCCTGGTTTATTTTCATGAACTGAAATACACCTACTTAAAATTGGTGAAATTCATCAATCGGCAACACAAATACTGTTGCTCCACCTACCTCGACTTTCACAGGAAACGGAACAAAGGAATCTGCATTTCCACCCATTGGTGAAACAGGGGCAATCATTTGCTCCCGATGTTTGCAATTATCCTTAATAATATCTAATAATTTATTTACACGGATGTCCTCCGTTCCCACAAGGAACGTAGTATTACCTGATTTTAGAAAACCACCTGTTGTAGCAAGCTTTGTTGCTCGGAAATTATGTTCGACTAATGCTTGTGACAAACGGTTGCTGTCTTTATCCTGCACAACTGCAACGACTAGCTTCATCGTTTAGCCTCCCTTTATTTTATCACTTTTACTTGTTCCTTCATATTACGAAATTTGGTAACTATTTGTGCGAATATCCATGTTGTCTTTATTCTATAACAAGTATAGCCAGAACGAAAACAAAAACCTCAAAAGTCATCAGACTTTTGAGGCAATTCATAGCATTACTTGTAATTCAAATGCTTTTCAATAATTTCAAATGCTTCCCTTGACACAACATCAATTGAATTCTCAGCATTAATGGTAGAAAAGCGGTCCTTAAAACGGGCTGCAACCTTTAAATAACCATCATAAACCTTTTGGTGGAAGGAAAGATTCTCAAGGTCAAGCCGATTAACTTCCCTTTCATCATTCTTTCCAATTCTTGTTAACCCTTTTTCAGGTTTTATATCAAAGAAAAGAGTTAATGACGGCATCAACCCATTAATAGCAAATTCATTAATAGATAAAACTTCATCGATTCCAAGACCTCGTGCATACCCTTGATAAGCTAGTGAACTATCCACAAAGCGGTCACATAAAACAATTTTTCCTTGTTCTAATGCAGGAATGACCTTCTCCACTAAATGTTGGCGACGCGAAGCTGCATATAAAAGTGCCTCTGTGCGTCCATCCATTTTTGTATTATTTTTGTCTAATATAACGGAACGGATTTGCTCTGCTATATCAATTCCACCTGGTTCTCTAGTAGAAATAACATCATACCCTTTTCGAGTAAACTCCTCCTGGAGGATTCCTAATACAGTTGTCTTACCTGCACCCTCAGGCCCTTCAAACGTAATAAAATAACCTGCCACTTCTATTCAAGCCCCTTACATATCTAATATCTTTATATATTTTTCTTTCATATCTCCACCTTGGAAATGTGAACCAGCCTCAATATAGGTATTTAGGATTTCAATGTGACGATGAGTGATACGTTCACCTTCCATAAGGACTGGTATTCCAGGTGGATACGGTATAATCATTTCTCCGGAAATGTTTCCATGTGCATCTTGAAAGGAAACAACCTTTTTATTGTACCCTTTAATTTCATTATAGCAAAGGGCAAGGGTAGAAATTGTCTCCGTTTCATGATGTAAGTCGATAAAGTTCCTTTTAATCGTTGGATACGTCTGTACAGCATTTCTTATTTTTAAGATGGCACCTTCTGCATCAAATGCCTCTGATAATGGCAACACAAGCAAGACATTGTTTGGGTCAGCCATTTCCGTAAAGAGGCCTTCTTCTTCAAAAGCACTTTGTAGTTCATATCCATTAAGCTCACATTGAGATCGCAGTGTTAGCTTTAACAAATCTGTTTCGACATCTGGATTGGCTGAAGTCACGACTTTTATTTGCAGAATCTCCTCTAGCCTTTGACTGAACGCTTTGATTTGTTTAATGTTCTTATTCGAACCATTCTTTTTTTGTAATGCAAGATAATGCCTCGCAAGATCGAGCGATGCCATAATTGGATAAGATGGGCTGCTCGACTGCAATAGTTGAAGATACGTTTCTACCTCTCCATGATTAATCATCTCACTATTCACGTGTAGGTAAGATCCCATTGTCATCGCCGGAAGAGTCTTGTGTGCCGAATGCACCACGATGTCAGCGCCTAAAGTTATTGCCGATGATGGAAACCCTTCTAACAAAAAATGAGCACCATGTGCCTCATCAATCAGAACTACCGCCCCTTTTTCGTGGGCAAAACAAATAATCTGAGATAGTTCAAATTGATTCACCATTCCATAATAATTAGGACTGGTTAAAATAACAGCTTTTATATTCGGAAACCTTCTAAATGCTTCTTTTACCGTATTAAAGGAAATAAATGAGGCAACTTGAACTTCATCGTCATATGTAGGATGAGCAAAAACAGGCTGAACTCCTGCCATTTTTAGGCCGTTCAAAATGGACTTATGTGAATTTCTTTGAACTAATACAGTATCCTTGGGTGAACATGCTGCAAGGATCATTGCTAGATTTCCTACGGTAGAACCATTTACTAAAAAATAGCTTTTCTCCACTCCATATAAATCAGCTAATAAAGCTTCACTTTCTAAAATGGCACCTTCCGGATGATGTAGGTCATCAAGCCCTGTTAGTTCTGTCGCATCAATTTCTAACACTTTATGAAAATAGGAATATCCCTTATTCGTGAATACTTGTCCATATTTATGTCCTGGAACATGCATCGATTGAGGCTTTCTTCTCGCATGGCGATCTAAGGCATCAAACAATGGTGTTTGTTGTTGATTCATAATTATTGAGACCTTTCTTATGTAATTTACTTATTATAAAACAAAAAAGGGACCTATACCACTAGGTCCTAAGCAAGAACTTGGGATTGCACCTAACGCAAAAGCCAATTCCAAGTTATCTGTTGTCATTACATGTGCCTAGCAAATTAGTTCTCACCTATTTTACAAGCTTGCAAGACACATTAAAACTATGAATATATCTCAGGTGTCGAAACCTTTTTTAGCCGGTCTAAGTAAAATTGATACTTTGGATCATTTGTTTCCGTACGAATAATGTCTTGCTCGCAATCCAAACAAATGAATCTTGTATAAAGGTGTATGCCTCTCTTTTTCTCTTGCTCACATATAATACACGTTTCCCCATAATGCTTCCTATTTTCGAGTGTACTCACTGCCTCCACCTCCATACTTCCTATTTTGTCCGGATGTACTAAAATGTATACACAATTATAAAAATAACGAACAGTTACAATTTAATTTATTTAGTAATCTATGAAGAAAGGCAGCTAGTTTGTGTATGTCTTAGTTTAAAAAATTTGAATTGCATTCTAAAAATGAGTTCTCCACTGACCCTGTTGAAATCCTATAAGAACGCGGTACGGATCAGTCCTTGGCTCATTTTCAGTATTTGTGGTTTAGGAACTCCTCATATTGACATTTACAATTATCATTACAATACTTACTGGTATGCATTTAACTAATTTTTTACAATTACGAACTTATTTTTCATGTTTGCTGGTTTGGATTTACCTAATTTTATCCAGTTGCGTACCTCTTTCTGGTGTCTGCTAGTTCGACTTCTCCTAATTTCGCCCAGTTGTGTACCTCTTTCTGTACATTTCTACTTTAAAACTGGCACGCATCAACCGCAAAACAAAAAAAGACCAACCGTAATGGTTGATCTTTCGTTTGCCTAGCGACGTCCTACTCTCACAGGGACAAAGTCCCAACTACCATCGGCGCAAGAGCTTAACTTCCGTGTTCGGTGGTCGGCTGCCGATGAGCGGCAGATTTCTGCGTCAGCTGCGCTCACTCCAATCCTCATGTACATAGTACATTCCGGTTGCCGCTCCCTTGCTTCCTTGAACTCTTTGCTCCTCGAAACCCGACCTATTCTATTTTTTATTCTTATTCCCGTCAAAAGCGTCTTTAACACCATAAAACCTTTCGGTTTTGAAAAAAAAAGACCAACCATAACGGCTGATCTTTAGGTGCCTAGCGACGTCCTACTCTCACAGGGACAAAGTCCCAACTACCATCGGCGCTGAAGAGCTTAACTTCCGTGTTCGGTATGGGGAACGGGTGTGACCTCTTCGCTATCGCCACTAGACTATATGAAGGATTCATTCCTTCAAAACTAGATAACGTACGTGCATTCAT
>NZ_JCAXEW010000028.1:0-60123 GCF_059759275.1 Ferdinandcohnia sp. GQ5 | reverse complement strand
TCACCTCTTTTTAGGGAGGCAACTGCAACGAAAAGTGTAATCGCGGCTCCCATTAGTACCCAAAGTGTATTATCGCGAAATAAATGGAATAATTCAGTTAGGGATAGAGGAATCACTGTCTCGTCGGGGAATGAATCACGATCGAAGTCCCCATCTACTTTGCCGTTATTCGATTCAATCCAGATCCCATCTGCCTTCACTGTGTTCTTCAACTTTTTCAAGTCAATCCACTGGACACCTGGTATTTTTTCAAATTCTTCTAAGATCTCAATAAGTCCACGTGCCCCCAAGAACGGATGATAAAAGCCGCCAATGACGCCATCTCGAACAGTTGTAAAATCATGAATGCGGGACTTCATTTCCTGAATTGACTGCGGATCCTCATAGCGCACGTAGCGAATCGTCTCAGGCAAAAGCTTCATGCCATGAAGATAGGTCGGCTTCGTGATGTATGGCGACTCGGTCATGATGCGCCAGTCTTTGTCTGTCAGCTGAACCTGACCGATAATCGTTGAAAAGTGTTCAGACAATGTTTCATACCCCGCTTGGCTCATCGCATAATGCGGTGCCTCGAATGCAAGTGGGTAAAGCTCATACTCAACAAGATCCTGGAGCCCCTGTTGGATTCGATTGTTGATGTATTGTTGTTCATTTTGAACAATTGGCGAATTTCGTGTTGCATCCCAAAACTCGAAACCATCACCGGTTTTTGTATTTTCGTATTGGTCTGTGTACCCGTGAAGAATGATGCTGCCGCCATTGTCCTTCATGTATTTGAGGGCCGCGCGAACATCTGGCGCATCCTTGATGTGGTACTCCTCGTCCGTTTCCCGGTCGAGATAGACCGGGGTGACCGACACCATATACGGAATGTCGCGTCGCTTAAGAATTTTTGCAATCTCCATCAGCTGGTTCGAATCTGAGGCCGGATTGACGTCCTCTAGTCTCAGATAAACCTGGGTTTGCGCTCGGTGTTCCATGTTGAATACTTCATGCAAGGCCTCAGCTAAGAAATTGGAGATAGGCGGAAACAAATTATTTGTCGCGTAATAATATTTATTTTCCTTATTGACTAGGAGTGGGTAGGATTGGTTGGATTGTTTCGCTTCGATTAGAGTTTTGGCGGTGGATTCTATTTGGATGATGGTGGTCGGGTCAACTTTAATAGTCTTATTTTCTTCTGGAAGATAGAGTTCCTCAGTATACAACTTGGTTTTACTCGCTTTTATAAACGGAAAAATTGCTTGTTGCTGTTCGATATTGAGACCTATTGACATGATCGTGCCGTTGAATGTGGCCATGATGTCGATAACCTTGGGAGGCAGCTGTTCCTGCGTTTGTCCATAGTAAAAAAGATGGGTCACACCCTTCATATCCCCGGCCCCAACCTCGCTGCTACTTTTGAATGAAATGTCTTCTGTAAAGTGGCTTATCAGCATGTCCAGAAGGCGCTGATGCTCATCGACTTGGTTGGTTTGCGATGAGAAAATGACCAGCACTTTCGGATCTTTCGCAGCCGCTTTCGATGTTGGTGCATAAACGAGACCAATGATTAGGGCAATGCTCATAATGATTTTCCAATTAATGTAGGTTTGTTGATTCATACCATTACCTCACATTTATTGCGTCCTATAACGAGTACTCAGACAGGTTGGGGGTTGGAAAGCCTCCATGGCTGGCCTCCCTTCCTTTCCTCCTACCCAGACGAAAATGGACCTTTCGCTGAATGAAAAAATACTCATGTAAGTAAATTTATGAGCCCTCTTTCTAATTTAGTATCATAATGTACATGTTCTCAAAAAAGAATTTTTGGGGACAGGGGATGTGGGTCACAGGGACAGGTCCCTTGTCCCGGGACCATGCTTGGGACGAGGGACCTGTCCCTCCGTCCCATTTTTGCAGTACTACTTTTGTAGTATTTTTCTTGGAATGGTATGGTTTTCCAACCTTTTTCGTTGCGGTACCGAATGTTTTATGAGTAAACTTTTTATGAAATATTTAAAAAGTTTAATAATATTAAAGATTTTTAGTTTTGGGGGGCACTCTTTTTATGGTTTTAAATGAAGTGAAAAATGAGGAGCAAAGGAGGGATTCTCATTTAAGTCAGTTGGCTTCGGTTGGCCAAATTGCGGCGGGGATTGCCCATGAGGTGCGAAACCCATTGACAGCCGTGAAAGGATTTTTGCAACTTCTTCAGCAGGAGGAGGAGCATGCTTATCTCGATATTGCGCAGAGTGAACTCGATAATGCGCTTGTCACCTTGAACAATTTGCTTCAGGTGTCCAAGCCTGATTTGGAGGACGAGGACGCGCAATCAATCCATCTTGCTACAGAGTTGGAATCCATTCTGACCCTCTTTTTAGATAAATTATATGAAATTGAGATTGTTACGGACTTCCAAAGTACAGACGCAACGATCGTTGGCAAGAAAAATCAGTTTAAGAAAGCTTTTTTTAACCTGATAAAAAATGCAATTGAATCCATTGAGGGGTCGGGAAACATTTCAATTACACACCGTGCTGACGAAAAAGAAGTCATGGTCATTATTCAAGATTCGGGTGTCGGTATCCCAAAGGAAAAAATGAATCTACTCGGAACGCCGTTTTTTTCAACAAAGGACGCCGGAACCGGGATGGGACTCGCTCAAGTATTCTCCGCAGTATACCAGCATGGCGGTGATATTTCGGTCAAAAGCGAAGAAAATGTAGGAACAACTTTTACAATCAAACTACCAAGGCATCACAATACGATAAATCGGGGTGTACGAAAATTGGACGTTCTATACAAAGATTCCATTAAAGAGTATTTCCTAGCAAACAAAGGACTTTTTGAAGAAAAGCTACTTGAAGAGGCCATCAACGTGAAGGATAAAATTCAAGATATTCATAGAATCGGGGACATCAATCTTCTCGAGAATGCGCACAAACTCGTAGTCTTTATCGTTGAAGAGCGCCAGCATGAGTTGATTACCTTCGCAAAACAAGAAGGGGTCGCCTGGGCAAAAAATTCACTGACAGTTGCGTTTAAGCTTGAGTGGGTCCAAGCCATTCGGCGTACACTATGGGACTTTCTGTACAATTATGATCTATTATCCAATATTGAAACCAACCGAGAAGACTTCTTCTCACTTGAAAAAAGGGTAAACGTTCTATTGGACTACTTCTTTACACACTTTTTCATCAGTTATTCAAGGTTCAAGGACGAACTACTTGAGTCGCAGAGACAGCTTGTTGAAAATCTGTCTGTGCCGATTATCCCTATCAACCAGGAAACGCATATCATTCCGCTAATTGGAGGAATTGATAAAATACGTATACTGACAATTGAAGATAAAATATTAGCTAGCATTGAAAATGAGCATATTCGCACGCTGATTATGGACCTATCCGGGGTCGCGTTTATGGAGGATGAAGTCATTTTTCGCTTTATGAAACTGATTGAAGGCGTTAAAATGATGGGTTGCCAAACAGTCCTCACTGGCATCCGCGCCGAAATTGTGAAAAAGATGATTGCGTTGGACGTCAGTATTTCGGATATCGCCGATTCGAAAGGCACGCTGCAGCTGGCATTGAATGACTATTTGTTTACTGGGGTTGCTGCGGAGTAGTTTTTCATAAATCGCTTCTGTTCGTGGGACAAGGGACCTGTCCCTCCGTCCCATTGAAACTTCGAGCTATTTAAAAAAGGCCTTCAGATTATTTTCTGAAGGCCTTTAGTATCTTATTAGTTATTATTTTCGATGATCATGGCGATTCCTTGGCCTCCGCCGATACAGAGGCTGACTATTGCATATCTTTGGCCACGTCGTCTTAGTTCATATGCTGCTGAGAGCAGGATTCGAGTGCCGCTTGCGCCGACTGGGTGTCCAAGTGCGACGGCACCTCCGTTAACATTCGTTTTCTCTCTGTCTAGTCCGAGTTCTTTTTCGACTGAGAGGTATTGGGCGGCGAAGGCTTCGTTCACTTCGACCAAATCCATATCAGCTAAACTGAGTCCCGCTTTTGCGAGAGCTTTTTGAATGGCCGGTACTGGTCCAATTCCCATGATGGTTGGGTCGACCCCAGCTACTCCCCACGAAACGACTTTCGCAAGAGGTTTCAGCCCATTTTCACGAACGGCTTTTTCACCCGCAACAACTACCGATGCAGCACCATCATTGATGCCGGATGCATTCGCGGCGGTAACTGTTCCGTCTGATATAAACGATGGGCGAAGTTTGCTCATCGACTCCAAATTCGCTGTTGGTTTGATGTGTTCATCTTTATCTATAAAAATACTACCTTTTCTTGTTTTCACCTCAACCGTAACAATTTCTTCTGCAAAGGTTCCGTTCTCAGCGGCCCTAGATGCTCTTTGGTTTGATTCGACCGCAAAATTGTCTTGTTCTTCACGGGAAATTGAATACTGATTGGCTAGTTTTTCAGCTGTCATGCCCATACCTTTTCCTGTGTATTGGTCAGTAAGGGTTGTTAGCAGCATGTCTTCAAACTGAAGATTGCCCATTTTTGACCCGCCAAATCGTTGCTTAAAATTTGCATAAGGGGATTGGGACATGTTCTCAGTTCCCCCTGCCAGCACGATGTTGGCATCATCTACTAAAATATGATGAGCGGCCGAAACCACTGATTGCAGACCAGATCCACAAAGGCGGTTGACCATAAACGCGGGTACTTCCTGAGGAACTCCACTATGTAGTGCAATATGCCGTGCCAGGTAGGTTGCATTTTTTTCCGTATGAATCACGTTTCCGTAAATCACATGATCAATTTGCGCCGGGTCGACCTTTGACCGCTTCATAGCCTCAACTGCCGTCGCACGTCCTAATTCGGTTGCTCCTGTTCCTGCAAACGATCCTCCAAAACTAGTGAATGCCGTACGGGCTCCATCAATAATAAAAATTGGTTCCATGACAATACCTCCTTTTACACTAGTTTACCATGATATCAACCACATTGTAATGAATATTCTGACTAGTACACTTTTAGAAGGAGGTGTACATTTCTGCACACCTAAGCTTAGACTCATTCAGTTGTCTTATGCCGAATCGTGGTTGCGTTTCTGTCGATTCATGGTTGCATTTTAGTTTGTCGAATTCTGGCTGTTCTAATCAGTGGGAGAAATATAAAAATATGAGAGCTATGTATTCAAAATGAAACGCTGGGATTATGATATGTGAACTTTTTAGAAGTAGGTTATCTGCGTTTCAGCAAAGCGGATGTAGGTCTTAAGTAGTATTTCTGTTTTTATAATAATCGACAATTCGACAAAATATCTGTGAACTAGGTCACTTTTTTTAATATTTTTTGCAATTTTTTTAAGTTTTTCTTTTTTCAATTTACTCAAACGTGAAGTATCACTATATCATACGTTACATACGACACCCTCCCTACCCCCTCGTACGTGAAGTTTACCATTTGGACTCCCCTCCTTATAACCTAGTAAATTGGTGTTACCGGCGGAATAACTGAGGAACGCGTTTTTTAAAAGGACCATTTTACATGGAATTTGAGGAACTTGCAGAACAATATAAACCATTAATTTTTCAAGTGATCAAAAGCTTGCGCTTGTACGGAGACAGAGAAACATTTTTTCAGATTGGCTTGATTGGACTTTGGGAAGCATCGACCCGCTTTAACCCTCGGAAAGGTGTTGAATTTTCGACATTTGCCTTTTCAACCATTCGAGGGAAGCTCCTGGATCATTTAAAAAAGGAGGTTCGATATCAGGAACACTACCAGCCATCAGGGGAACAGATTTTTATGAAACTCGCGGATTGTTCGGAGGGCTTTCAAGAGGATTTGATCGAGATGTATGGGGATAAATTGACGAAAAATCAGGTGAAATGGGTTCAAGGCCGGATTATTGAGGATAAAAGTTATAAAGAAATCGCAATTGAGCACGGTGTTACTGTGGAATCGGTGAAATCTTGGGGGAAGCAGGCCGTTAAAAAGTTACGAGAAATTATTATTTTAGAATAGTAATTTCAGAGGTGTTTTTCCCAAACAAACATTTGATTGAAATACGATTTTGTGTTCACACAAACGTTTGATTGAATTTTACGTTATTCAGTTTGTGAGATTGCTAGTTCAAACAAACGTTTAATTGAATGCAAACAAGCGCTTGTTTGAGTTTTTGGCTCATTTTTTGAGGATAATAAATGATTAGGATTGTGTGGCAATGGGCAACAATGTATGGTGAGGTGAGAACATGATTAAGAGGTTGCTAATTCTCGCAATCATTGTGGAGCTTGGCGTGTTTTGGGCTGTCATTCAGGAAAAGGAAACGGTCCAAGTCCAAGTGACAAAATTGCCGCATCGCGAGCTTCATTTGGATAAGAAAAAGGTCCCTGCTGCTGAACCGGATCCTGCGGTTGAAACAGCGGCGACGACTGACCCTTTGGCGGTAATAAAAGACAAATATACGGTTGAATTTGAGAGTCTGGAGAAGGAAACAAAAAAGAAAGCGAAGGAATTGCTAGCTCAGGCTAAGGCAGACTTTGTTGAGGAATCTGCTGATGGAATTGCCGTATTGCAGGTCATGAGCAGTTATTATAATGAGTTCAAGACGCTGGAAAAAGATACGGATGTTGCTTTCGAGAAGATTTATTCAGAGCTTGAGGCCGAGCTTGAGGCAGGCGGGTTTTCGAAGGACGAGGCCACCCCATTCCGGGATGAATACGAGGAAAAGAAGAAGAAAATGCTGAAAAAAGCACTCGAGGTTCAGGGGAGTTATGAGTGAGGGCGGGGGGCTGTGCGTTGAGTTGAGAGGATTACGACCTAAGCGGTGCGAATTGTGCTCTAGGTTGGGCGGGTTTTGGCATGAGTTGATGGGATTGCGCACTATGTCCGAGCATTTGCGTTTTATTCGGCGGAAATGCACACTAAGTACGGGGAATTGCGCTTTATTCGACGGAAATGCGTTTAAAGCTCAAAGAATTATGTAATAACCATTTTAGGAACTCCCCCGCTTTTAATACGCTGTAGAATCGGCTTATAAAAAAAATCAGGTGAGGTTATACATTGAAAATTGACAAAACGAAGTATTCACCCAAATACCTTGGTTTGGCGTGCTGGTTATTTCTTTTTGTCTTCAACATTATTCTTTTTTCGCTACTAATGCCACCTCAACAAGTTGAATTAAGCGATTATTAAGATTATAATAAAGATATAATAAAAAAGATCAGGTGCGCTAACACCTGATCAACACAATTACATGCCGCAAGTGAGCGGCTTGCCCATGAACATAGTAGTGATACCAAAAAGAAGTAACTACCTAAATCCTAGGCGTGGATAGGCGGTTACTTCTTTTTGTTTTCAACGAACAACATTACCACAATTGTGATGACCCCTAGCAAAACTAAATTAGCTTCCATTGCCACGGTCATTGCCTCGTATGTCGTCATCTTTACCACCTCCCTTCAACCAGGAAGTGGCTAACCGCCCACCGCTTTATGTAACTGCAACTCTATTTTAACATTTCAGATAATAGATTACTAGCAAAAACAGAACATTTGTTCCTATTTTGTTCTCCCTTCAAAAATAATATTTTTGCGCGATAACAGTTACAAGATGTGGTAGAATTATAAAAAAAATCAAAAAAGGAGTATCCTACCTTGAACTTATTTGACAAGTTAGTTTCAACTTATGATGTATCATTAGATAAAAACGGCGTAAGTGGTGAGCGTTTAGCATCCCGCCTGTCTGCTCTTTCGGAAATTGGGTTAACCTCAGACAATGGTTCGCACCGAACTGGGTTTTCCCCCGAGGAAAAGGCAGCAAAAGATTTGGTAAAGCAATGGATGGAGGAAGCTGGCCTTGTTGTAACTGTAGACGGAGCTGGAAATGTTTTCGGTCGTATTGATGGTAAAAATCCAAATCTACCTGCGCTTATGTCTGGTTCCCATGTTGATAGTGTTCCAAACGGCGGACATTTTGATGGTCCACTTGGTGTACTTGCGGCGCTTGAGGTGGCTAGTGCATGGAAACAAACTGGTTTTGTGCCGGAACGACCATTTGAAGTTGTTATTTTTACTGATGAAGAAGGCGCCCGTTTTAATGGAGGTTTTAGTGGAAGTGCAGCCATGATTGGGGAAGTAACAAGAGAGGAATATCTTGCAAAAACTGACTTCAATGGCGACTCTTTTACAGATGTTTTAGAGAATATCGGACTTTCAGTTGACGGATATTTTAATTCAAAAAGAGATCTTTCCAAACTTGAGGCGTTTGTGGAATTACATATTGAACAAGGTAAGAGATTGGAGAAAGCTGGTGTACCAGTTGGAATTGTGACTGGAATCGCTGGTCCATGTTGGTTACGAATGACATTTTCGGGACTTGCCGGACATGCGGGCAACACCCCAATGGACGACCGCAAAGATGCGTTGGTTGCAGCGAGCCAGTTCATTCATGAGGTCCAATCTCTGCCTGGGCAGGTGAGTTCATCAGCAGTTGCAACCGTTGGAAAAGTTGATGTGCTTCCAAACGGCGCAAACGTCATTCCAGGTGAAGTTCGCCTGACAGTTGACATTCGAGATATCAAAAAGGAAACACGAGACCGACTTATTGAATTGGTGATTGAAAAAGCTCAAACAATTTCTGAAGCACATGGGATCGCACTTCAATATGAAGAAACTTTCCGTGAAGCACCTGTTCCGATTAGTGAAGACATGCAGAAAAAGCTTGAAAAATCCGTTGTTGCCCAAGGAATTGAGCCGGTCTATTTACCAAGCGGTGCTGGGCACGACGCGATGATTGTGGGACATGTATTACCGGTAGCGATGATTTTTGCTCAGAGCAAAGACGGCATTAGCCACAACCCAGCTGAGTGGACTTCTTTAAATGACTGCGTTCAGTCTGTCCATGTGTTGAAGGATTTTGTGGAGAAATTTGATCATTGATTAAAGTAATCTTGTTTTAACCTTATAAATATTACAAGAGGATGCACGGATTTTTGTGCATCCTTTTTATAATTTCAGCAGGTCTCTCACCCCATTTTAATGTAGTTGTAACCTTTTAAGGTGTGGTCCCTAACGGCTTGATTGGCTTTGTGGATCTCTTTTTCTCAATGTATTTAATGATGACTTCGTGTTATTGAATGATTTGCCTTTTTCGCTCTTTACTATATAAGCTGGCAATTCGGTTATGTATTGGTAGGTGTCATTACATACAACTGAAGAAAATGGATAATATTAATAATGTTCGTTTTGCACCATTATCATTAATCGGGGGTTAGGCAATATGCAGATGGAGCATTATATCTTGGGAGCCATGTGGCTATTCGGATTTGGTTGTTTTTTTCTTTTTATTCCCCGCCAAAATCGGCGCGAGGGAGTTTTGGCGCTGATTATGTTTCAAGGCATTATTTGGCTTTGTGACATGCCTTCCTTTTATTACGGGTTAATAAGCGCCCCAGTCCGATTGCTCCCTAAAGCAACAGATCTTGCAATTACCATCGATTATATTTTCTACCCGGTCTTGTTTTCTATCTATTATGTACACCAGAAAAAATATGTCCATAAAAGAAAAAAGCGCAACTGGACAATCTTTTTTTCATGGGTCACAATTGTGACGGTTTTCGATATTCTAATTGAGAGATATACAGATTTATTAGAATATGGATCCCTTACAAGGTACGGAATGGTGGTTTATATCGCTTTTCTCTTTTACGTAAGCGAGGTCTGTTGTAACTGGTTCTATCGTCAAAATTCTATATCTCAAGCAAGCGGTGGATGACCCATGAGAATTGAATGGTGGATCCTGATATTAGTTTATTTCGTATCAACAGGAATTCTATTTTTCATCCCAAAACAAAAGATTCGTTTGGCAGTTGTTGCATTTTTATTCAAACAGATTATTACTTTTCTCATTGGCTTAATGGTCGTTGAGTTAGGATGGCTTGAATACCCAATCCGATTATTTCCTTCCATTAATCGAGCAAGTTTCACGTTTGAGTATTATGCATTTCCTGTTATCTGTGCCCTCTTTAACACACGGTATCCCAATAACCGGAGTGCCCCAATTAAATTAAGTTATTATGTTCTTTTTTGTTCAGTGATGACAGTTGTAGAAGTTATGATTGAAAAATACACTGAGCTCATCACATATGTACACTGGGAATGGTATTTTACCTGGATTTCGTTATTTATTACATTTTATCTGTCTCGTTTATTTTGTCTTTGGTTTTTTTCAAACGAGAAAGCTATATATTTCAATGAGGAATAAAGATTTATAGAGCCATTTCGCAAACCAAGAAATATCTTCATGTACTACTCGTAATCATGGTTTACGTCTTATTTGCTACTTTTTTGTCGATGGGAAAAATGCAACTAATCAACTATCTACACCCATTTTTCTATTATTCTTGAATCCCGTTTGTATGTGGTTTTTTCTACGTAACCATGACTATAAGTCTGTAGTTTTTGTATGTCATGGTTACAGCTGAAATATAAATTACGGGGAAATGGATATTATCGCTTTTATCCGCAAATTTGCGTCTCGCTAACTTACTCATACACATATTTCGACAATTTTCATCAAGTTGTACAATCCCATAAAACCCTGTTATATCAGCATCCAGTATGTTACACCCCATCTGTAGCCACCCTCTTCCTATTACTTTTCCAACACCAACCATTTACAAATTTCGCATGCCGTAATAGAATAAGTACATACCATTTTGAATATCGGCATTCACTCATATAATCACGGGGATATGGCCCGTAAGTTTCTACCAGCGTACCGTAAATGCGCTGACTATGAGTGAGCAATGGGAATGCATTTATGCTAATTCCGCTTCCTTCGTGAAAGCCTGAAGGTCATTGACTCACTCGTAAATGAGGAGTGCAATGATGTTCAGGCTTTTTTATTTTAAAGGAGGAAGTTTGCTTGGAACTTTTACAGCAGAAAATTATCAATGAAGGTAGAGTCCTTTCCGACCACGTTCTTAAGGTTGACGCCTTTTTAAATCACCAAATAGATCCTGTGTTAATGGTGGAAATCGGTAAAGAGTTTGCGCAACGATTCCAGCATGACCAAATCACCAAGGTTTTAACAATCGAGTCCTCAGGGATTGCGCCTGGCATGATGGCTGCGCTTGAACTTGGGGTCCCTGTGATCTTTGCTCGAAAAAGAAAATCTCTTACTCTAGTAGATGACCTACTCACAGCGTCTGTACATTCTTTTACGAAAAATGAGACCAATGAAATTTCCGTTTCTCAAAAGTTCCTTGAACCAACAGACAATGTGCTAATCATTGACGACTTTTTAGCAAATGGGCAAGCTGCTCTAGGCCTAACTGAGATCGTTGAAAAAGCTGGCGCTAAAACAGCCGGAATTGGAATTGTAATTGAAAAATCCTTCCAAGATGGTGGAAAAATGCTTCTCGACAAAGGTTTCAAAGTTGAATCACTTGCTCGCATCCAATCACTACAGGGTGGAAAAGTTACATTTTTGGAAGAAGTGGGGGCTGGTCGCTAATGAAGGAGAACTTATTTAAAACCGCATCTCTTGGAATTCAACATGTACTCGCGATGTACGCAGGAGCCGTGATTGTGCCACTTATCGTCGGAGGCGCTATCGGGTTAACAGGTGAACAGCTCACGTACCTCGTTGCAATCGACCTTTTAATGTGTGGAATTGCAACCCTGTTACAAGTTTGGAAGAATAAATACTTTGGAATCGGGCTACCAGTTATGCTAGGTTGTACGTTCACAGCGGTTGGGCCGATGATTTCAATCGGCGCAGACTACGGAGTATCCGCGATTTACGGTTCGATTTTAGTTGGCGGAGTATTCCTCGTCCTTGTTTCAACGATATTTGGTAAGTTAATAAAATATTTCCCTCCAGTTGTGACAGGGTCAGTTGTTACCATCATTGGTATCACACTTATTCCTGTTGCGATGAACGACATGGCAGGCGGACAAGGAAGCGCAGATTTCGGTTCGCTTCAAAACCTTGCATTATCATTTGGAACACTTATTTTCATCTTAGTGTTATACCGTTTTGCCAAAGGATTTATGCGTCAAATCGCCATTCTACTTGGATTAATCATTGGAACGATTGTATCTTACTTCTTAGGGCGCGTTGATTTTTCAGCTGTCACTGAGGCGAATTGGTTGCACATGCCAGAGCCGTTTTACTTTGGTATGCCAACATTTGAACCATCCGCAATTATCACAATGATTCTCGTGCTAATCGTGGGGCTTGTTGAAGCATCAGGCGTATACTTCGCACTAGGTGATATCACTGGTAGAAAGTTATCGGAAAAAGAATTGTCAAAAGGCTATCGTGCAGAAGGTATTGCGACTATTTTAGGTGGAATTTTCAACGCATTTCCATATACAACGTACTCACAGAACGTTGGACTTATCCAACTTTCTGGCGTAAAAAAGAACACCGTGATATACGCAGCAGGCTCATTTTTAATCATCCTTGGATTCATCCCAAAAATCAGTGCATTCACAACTGTCATCCCAACACCAGTTCTCGGCGGTGCAATGCTTGCGATGTTTGGAATGGTTATCTCTGCAGGTATTAAAATGCTAAGCAAAGTTGATTTTTCATCACAAGAGAATCTATTAATCATGGCATGTTCAATCGGTATGGGCCTCGGTATCACAACCGTCCCAACCCTATTCTCAAATCTACCTGAAGGCGTCCAAATCCTAACCAGCAACGGAATCGTCATCGGAAGCCTAACAGCCATCATCATGAACCTAATTTTTATGAAAAAACCGGCCAACCAAACAGTCCAAATCCTAGAAGGTCAAAAAGCATCCTAGGGACACAGGGATAAGGACCTGTCCCTCGGATCCCAAACAAAAACGGCGAATCCCCAAATTGGATTCAGCCGTTTTTGTTTATTTTCCACAGCATTTTTTATATTTTTTTCCGCTGCCGCATATGCATGGGTCGTTTCTGCCTATTTTATTTTCGTTTATAACTGGAGTTATTTGAAGCGCTGGACCTTCTTTTCCCATTTCATTTTTCTTCCACTCGAGTAGGTCTGGGTGCTTTTCGCCAAGGATCGTGTAAAAACTGTAGGCGACGTGCTCAATTTCCACTAGTGAAAAATCATATTCATACTCCATATGGGCGTTCATTTCAGGAAGTCCCTCTTTTGAAAAATGGAAGCTAAGCGCCTCAATAATGGGTTCTTGTACATCCAATTCATCTGTTTCATGATAGGCCTTTTTTAATTCCTGAAGCGCAAGGTCGGTTTTGATATTTCCTAAGATCGAGGCTGCATATATGACAGACTCTGGCTTTCTTACATAAGGAGCAACCGCTTTTACTACTTGATCTGAATCAAATTGGATTAGTGCT
The DNA here is from genome assembly GCF_059759275.1 of Ferdinandcohnia sp. GQ5. NCBI lineage: Bacteria > Bacillati > Bacillota > Bacilli > Caryophanales > Bacillaceae > Ferdinandcohnia > Ferdinandcohnia sp. GQ5. Next base: position 46,801 of record NZ_JCAXEW010000028.1, on the reverse strand, counting down.
GCATTCACTTCCTCCAATAAGGCGTCATCATCTCTCATTAAGAAACTTGAAAAAAGTGGGATGTGTTTTTCTAGTTTTAGCAATCCAGCCATATAGACATTCATAATCCCATTTTCAGAAAACCACTCTTCGTTGGTTTCCTCTGCAAGAACACCGTCAATCTCTTCCTCCGTTATCCAACCCTTTTCTACAATACACTTAGATATCTTTTTCGCAATTGGGTAATAGTCATATCCAGGGGAAAGAGATCGTTCAATTTTATTCAATACCTCACCGTACATGGAATATACGTCTTCTTCCTCGCCATGTTCGATAACCTCATGGATTTCCCAGATTTGTTTTGGAATATATTTTTCAAGTTGCTTTTTATACTTTAAAGCAAGTGGAGTATCAATATTATTTATTAACCCCAAAGCCAGGTGACGGTCTTTCTGCTTCATAGTAGGAATATTATCGATTAAAATAGCCAGTGCTTCTTCATTAATTTTTTGTTTATCTAGGTACATTAATATGTCAGCTTGCTTCGCTTCATTTCTGAATGCTTCCTTCAGTAACTCAACTGTCCACTCTTCGGGAACATTTGGGTATTCATGTAGCGCATGCAAAACTGTTCTTTGAATCAAAATATCATCCGAAAGTAGATGTGGCTTTATTTTTTCTAAAAATGTCATAACAGTCTATCCTTTCTTGGGACACAGGGACAGGTCCCTCGTTCCACCATATTACCATATAAAAGTGGATTGTCCCAAAAAGGGCCGTTCCAAAGTGTGGAACAGCCCAGATTCATGTATTTATTCAAATAAAGGACTTACGGCTTTTTCGTTGTGTATACGTTCGACAGCATCTACTAACAGTGGTGCTACTGAAATTGTTGTGATTTTGTCGATCTGTTTTTCTTCAGGCAGTTGGATGGTATTTGTGATTACCAGTTCCTGAATTGGTGATGATTCAATTCTTTCAATCGCTGGGCCAGATAGGACTGGATGCGTACAGCATGCATATACTTCTTTTGCCCCCATTTCCTTTAATGCTTTCGCAGCTAAGGTAATGGTTCCAGCTGTGTCAATCAAGTCGTCAATGATGATTGCATTTTTACCTTCAATGTTACCAACGATATTCATCACCTGTGCCACGTTTGGTTTCGGACGACGTTTATCAATAAATGCGATAGGTGCATTTAGTCGGCTCGCAAGTTTTCTAGCACGAACAACTCCACCTTGGTCTGGCGCAACGACGACAACATCCTCAAGCCCTTTTTCACCGAAATACTTCGCTAAAAGGGGTACTCCAAGTAATTGATCAACAGGAATATCGAAAAATCCTTGGATTTGTGGTGCGTGTAGGTCCATCGTTACAACCCTAGTTGCTCCCGCTTTTTCCAGTAAATTTGCTACAAGCTTAGCAGTGATTGGTTCACGTGAGCGCGCTTTACGGTCTTGTCTCGCGTATCCATAGTATGGAATTACAACATTGATGTTCTTTGCTGAAGCGCGTTTTAACGCATCAATCATAATTAATAATTCCATAATATGTTCATTAGCTGGCTGTGAAGTTGACTGTACTAAATAAACCTCACTTCCACGAACACTTTCTTCTATGTTTATTTGGATTTCTCCGTCGCTAAAACGTGTAACTGAACACTTTCCTAATTCGCACCCTAGTAACGTCGCCATTTCCTCTGCAAGTTTAGGATTCGAATTTAAAGTAAACATTTTAAAACACTGATTTAATTTATAAGCCACTGTTCGTCCTCCATACTGATGTAGTGATACCATTATTATAATATATCTTCTGTATGAGGGCATCCCCTTGTAACTAAAATTCGTTAATTTTGTACAATAAACTACTAAATGTGACAGTATTGTTCATCAATCATTTCAGTGACCTAAACTTTTGATAGGGGTTCTCTACCTTGAAGTACATTAATTATATTGTCTGCTACCAAATGCGCCATATTTGTTCTAGTTTTCACACTGGCACTACCAATATGTGGTAGAGTTACAACATTAGGTAACGTAAGTAACGGATGATCAACAGGCACTGGTTCCTGTTCAAACACATCCAATCCCGCAGCCCATATTTGATTGTTCTTAAGGGCATTATATAAAGCAACCTCATCAACAATACCGCCTCTAGCACTATTGATTAAAATTGCTTCTTTCTTCATGAGAGAAAGCTCCTCTTCACCAATTAAATGACGAACCTCTGGATTATAAGGAATTAGAAGACATACAAAATCAGATTTTTTTAATAGGGTGTGTAAATCTACGTATTTAATTCCTAAATTTTTTTCTGTTTCTAGTTTACGTGAACGATTATAATAAATGACTTCCATATTGAAGCCTTTAGCCCTCTTAACTAACGCCTCTCCTATCCTGCCCATTCCTATAATTCCAATCGTAGCCCCATAAATATCTTGGCCCGTCAGTTCCATGGGTGACCAAGCCCCCCACTCACCGCTACGCAAGAAATCTGATGCCTCAATAACCCGTCTTGCTGTCGCCATTAACAGTGCAAATGTTAAATCAGCCGTTGTTTCTGTTAATACACCAGGAGTATTTGTAACAATAATTCCACGGCTTGTTGCTTCCTTAACATCAATATTGTTGTAGCCAACTGCTAAATTGCTAACAACCTTTAAATTGGGAGCATGATCGAAAATCTCTTTATCAATTGTGTCTGTTAATAAACAATAGAGACCTTCTACATTTTCAATTTCCTTTAACAAAACCTCACGCGGTACAGGTATTGTCTCCTCATGCCACATTTTTACATTAAAATGCATTGCAAGTTTCTCATAAATCTCCTTTGGCATCTTCCTTGTAATATAAACAGTCTTTTTCATCTATTCACCACTCTCCAACCTCTGTGCAACACTACTCACAAAGAATTGCTTTAATGACGGATATAATTCACAAAACACTTTATATAAATGTTCGTATTGTGCAACCTCACTTTTATTCGGTTTTACAACAGTAATCGTTTTGTTATCTATTACATGTGCTGCTTCTTCTAAGGATGGAAAATAACCAATAGCTGTTCCTGCAAGTAAACAGGCGCCTAACACACCAGTTTCAGATATATCCTTAATCTCAATGTTCTTATTCAAAACATTTGCTTTAATCTGTGCCCATTCCTTGTTCTTTGAACCACCACCGATAGATTGAAAACGATCGAACTTAAGGTTATACTTTGTTTCAATAATTTCATTAATTTGCTTTAAACCAAAGGCACAACCCTCTAAAATAGCACGGAACATGTCTGCTTTGGATGTGTTCAAATGGATTCCTACAAAAACTCCTCTTGCATTCGGATCCCATATTGGCGATCTTTCACCCTGCATATACGGCAGGAAATATACGCCATTTGATCCTATAGAGGATTGATTATACAATTCTCCATATATTTCTTTTGTATGCCCCTCGGTTTTTAAGAAATTGTCATAGAACCACTGAATGGATGCCCCAGGAAAAGACATAGCTCCATGTGAAAGCCATTGGTGTTTGTTGACATGACAACGATTTAGGAAACGCTTATCCAAGTTATCAGGTAGATCTGTACAAACCGTTAGGACATTTGATGTACCAACAGATTCAAACATTTCATTGGGTTTTGTGCTTAAAGCAACAGTTGAGCACGCAGTATCTGCAGCACCCGAAATAACTGGAATTTTTTTCGAAGACAACTCAGGTATTTTTACATTTCCAACTATTGATTTTGGATCTACTACTTTAGGCAGCTTCTTTTCATCGACCCCTACTTTTTCAGAAATCTCTCTTGACCACTCATAGTTCACGACATCGTAAATTCCTGAATACGAACTTTGAGTCCAGTCCATCACAAATTCCCCTGTTAGCTTATGCAAAATAAAAGTGGATAAATTTCCCCATTTATATGTTTTTTCATAGTCCTTAGGAAAATGATTTTTAAACCAAAGGTAGGTTGTCACGGTATACATCCCTGGCTCTAGTCGATTTTTCGTGATTCTGTCCAAGGTGTCCACACCAACTACATTCTTTATCCATTCAGATTCTTCTTTACTCCTCTGGTCCAGGTATATAATTCCCTGATGAAGTGGATTTCCATCTTCTTCTAAAAAAACTGACGAATTACAAAAGGTAGATAGCGAGATTGCATCAACGCTTCCACCTTTCTCTACTTCATTACATACTTTTAATAGCAATGATTTGGTTTTATCCCAAATATCTTCAAGGTCGATTTCTATCCAAGTCTTTTTAGGATAAAGAAGGGAGTATGGTTGGTACTCAAGGTACCCCAATACTCCTTCTTGGTTCATTGCGCCTACTTTAATACCACTTGTTCCGATATCAATCCCAATAACGTGAGACATAAACTATCACCTATTTGTATTATACGTTTGCTGGTTGATTAATTAACTCATTATACAATTCTACTGTTTCTTTTACTGTTCCACCATGATGGATAATGTTTTTAAACGCTTTTACAACTGCTGTCGGATTTGGGTTATTCCAAACGATTCGACCGAATGTAATACCAGTACCTCCAGCATCAATAACATCGTATACCATTTGGAAATAGTCTTCAATGTTATTTCCATTGTCTCCACCCGCAACTACAACTTTACCAGGTGTTGATTCAACTACTTTTCTGAATGTATCAGGATTACCTGTATACTTTGTTTTCACAATATCTACGCCTAATTCAGCACCCGCACGTACCGCATATGCAACATGCTTCCAATCATTCTTTTCATGATCAGGTATTTGGTTTCCTCTCGGATAGATATGTGCAATCATTGGAACTCCAAAGGCAGCAGCCTGACCTGAAACGATTCCTAGATTACGAAGTTGTTCAGGTTGATCATCTCCTCCAACAATACAACCCATTGAAACAGCATCTGCTCCTAAACGAACAGCTTCATCCACTTCTGTAACCCAAGCATCATAATTTGGCTGCCATGGTGAAAAAGTAGAGAGCTTTAAGATAAGACCTGTTTTTCCGACATGTGGACGATAGCTCATATCCGCAATCCCTTTATGCATTGTCATTGCATCAGGTCCACCTGCAACAATTTCACTTACCTTACGATTGATTGGCATTAATTCATCGAAAATGCCTCTTGCCATCGCTTGATCAACTGCAACAGCTAATAGTTTTCCAGTATCTTGGTTTAATAATCTACTCATCCGAACTTCTTTACCTAATAATGCCATAATAAAACACTCCTTAGTTATTAATATTTGTCATTTTATAGTTACCTTAAAGGGAATCACACACACACTTTTCAAGAACCTTTACTATTTTCTTCATTAAAGTTTATCCAATCCTAGGAGACTACGAATCTTATAACGTAATAACCGATTTCATTCCATTTCCATTTCTAACATCTAAAATAGCCTGTTCGATGGTATCTAATGTATATCCAGTTGTCGTTAGTACTTCCGTATTAATTTTACCTGCGGCAATCAATGCTAAGGATTTATGATAATCTGCACGTGTTAATGCAGAGGTACCGTTGACTGTGATTTCATTATAGTGAATGATGTTAGGATCTATCTCAGATAAAACTCCTTTTGTAAATCCAGCAAACAAGTTCAAAGTTCCACCTTTTTTCAGAAGGTTTGCGCAGGATTTTACTAAGAAAGGTACGCCAATAGCCATGAGAACAACATCTGCACCTAGGCCATCTGTTAGATTTAATACAAGATCCTCAAGAGATTCTTCATTTGGATTTACTGCAAAATCTGCACCAGCCTTAATAGCTCTTTCACGACGGTGTTCAATTGGTTCGCTTAAAATAACTGACTTCGCACCCGCAATTTTTGCTAATTGCACATGCATTAGTCCAATTGGGCCTCCTCCAACAACAACGACAACATCACCCATTTTTACATTGGCTTTTCGTTGGCCATTGATGCAGCACGCTAAGGGTTCAGTTACTACCGCTTGCTCAAATGAAATATTGTCAGGAATCTTAACGATGTTTCCAGCTTCTACTGCAGCACTTGGGATTCGTACATATTCAGCAAAACCACCGTCATACTCATACCCGATAGCAGTACGGTTTGCGCATACATTTTCTCTCCCATTTTGGCAATAGTAGCATTTACGACAAGGGATAACAGGCATTACCCCAACTCGGTCACCTGTGAAGAAATCTTTCACCTCAGATCCCACTTCTTCAATTGTTCCTACAAGCTCGTGACCAATAATGGAAGGAGTACGTACTCCCTTTGTTTTTTTTCCCTCAAAGATTCTGACGTCTGTTCCACAAACCGCACTTGCATTAACTTTTAAAAGAATTTCATGCTCGTTAATTTGTGGTTTTTGCACTTCCTCTAATTGTAATTTGTTTGGTCCATGAAAAACTGCTGCTTTCATCTCAAACCACACTCCCGCTTCGTCTTAATATATAGTATACAATATTAGGTGGAAATTTCCTTCATATTTTTTATTAAAATTAAGGAGAATATTTTCTCCCTAATTTCATCTAGCTATTATAAATCAAACCAACTAATCGGTACTGTTATTAACTGAGGTACAAAAATAAACAACAGTAATGCAGCAAACGTTACAACTAACCATGGTAAGGTTGCTTTACTTAAGGTTTCTATCTTCATCCCTGTAATATTAGAGGTAGCATATAGGCATACTCCAATCGGTGGTGTAACTAATCCAACTGAAAGAAGTACTACTAAATAAATCACAAAAAACACAGGATCGATACCTACTGAATGGATTGTTGGCATTAAAATTGGAACAAGGATAAATATTGCAGCTGTTGCATCCATGAACATTCCAACAATAATTAGAAATACAAATAACAACAACATAATTACAATCTTATTATCACTTATACCACTAATGAAGGTTGCTACCTTTGTAGGAAGACCATCATATTCAAACACCCAACTTGCTGCCTTCGCAGTTACTGCGATAAAAAGAATAGTACCTGTTAGGTTTGCTGTTCTAAAAAAGATATTCGGTAATTTTTTAAAAGATAATCCTTTATAAACAAATAACGCTACAAATAATGTATATAATACCGCAATGGCAGCTGCCTCTGTCGGTGTGAATATTCCACTTAAGATACCAGCAAGCAATATTACTGGCGCTAACAATGCTGGGAAAGCACGTATGAATTCTCTACCAAGTACCTTCCATTCAAATTTTTGATGAACCCCAAAATTATGTTTTTTGCTATAATAATGGTTGTACCCCATAAAAATAAGAGCAATAATTAAACCCGGTACTAGCCCCCCAACCAAGGCTGCTCCTATTGAAACACCTGCTGTTGATGCAGCTACTACCATTAATATACTTGGTGGAACGATTGTTGCTAGCATTGACGTTATTAACGTTAATGCTGCTGCATATTCTAAGGGATATTTGTTTTTGGTCATCGCATTTATTGTAATACGACCAGTACTAGCAATATCCGCAACAGAAGAACCAGCCATACCAGCAAAAATCAAACTTGCTAGAACATTTACGTGACCTAGTCCACCAGTCATCCAACCAACAAGACTCTTTGCAAAGTCAAAGATTTTTTCTGCAACTCCACCTTCATCCATGATAATTCCTGCCAGGATAAAGAGCGGAACGGCAACCATGATAAAGCTATTCATCGAGCTATACATTGATTGAATAACGATACTAATTGGAACATCTGTAAAAATAATTACACTCGCAACTACTGAAATACCAAGTGAGGTAGCAATAGGTATACCGATAAACATTAAGATGAAGAATAATACAAGTAAAAAAATTGACATTAATTCTCCACCTCCTCTTCTTCAATAAGCGCACGGTCATATATGAGTGATTGGATGGTATTGATAATCCCAATCAAACCCGAAAATGGAACACAAAGTCCGATAATCCACATTGGTAATAACAATACAGAGCTAGTTTCATTGGTGTTAATTTGCTGTGACATTAATTCGATTCCTAATACAACCATAAATATAAAGAATCCAATTGAGGCAATACTATAAATCCATACCGATCCCTTTTGTAAAAATTTTGGCAAATAGCTTATAAGTAAGGTAACCCTTGCAGATTCGACTTTACGAAAACCAATTCCAATTCCCAAATAAATCAACCATATAAACATAAATCTTGTTAATTCCTCAGTCCACGGTGCCGGTTGCCCTATTAATCTACCAATGACTTGCCAGATTACTACTACAAATATGCCCGCAGCCGTCAAGGAGGCCAATGTATCAGTTATGCTATTGATGGCTCGAAATACAGGATTAATTTTTTTATTCCCATCCTTTACCATAGCTCTCTCCCTCACTTGATGTTAAATACGGTCCCTTATTTATTTAGGGACCGTAAACTCACCTAAATTTACTCACTTTTCCCAACAAACTCTAGTACTTTTGTAAAGAACTCATCATCTTTTACAAGTTCTTTAAATGTTGGATACGCTTTCTTTGAAATTTCAACGAATAACTGTTGCTGTTCACTTGTTAGCTCATTAACCTTAACTCCTTCACCTTCAAGGAACTCAATCGCTGTTGCAGCTTCTTTATTATCATAATCTAAAGCCCAACCTTGAATTTCTTTTGAAGCTTCGTTTAAGATCTTTTGTTGCTCATCTGTTAAAGAATCAAATTTTTCTTGGTTAATTCCTACTACCCAGCCATCAGCCATATGGTTAGAAATTGTTAAGTATTCTTGTACTTCATACATTTTCGCTGAAGTGATAACACCAAGTGGATTTTCCTGTCCATCGATTGTTTTTAATTGTAACGCGTTATATACTTCACTAAAATCCATTGGAGTTGTTACTGTACCTGCCCCTTTGAAAAACTCAACCCATAATGGATTGTTAGGTACACGTAGCTTAAGTCCTTTTAAATCTTCTGGTTTTGTAATTGGATTTTTAGAGTTTGTGATTTGTCTGAAGTCACGTGTCCAATATCCTAATCCATGAATGCCTAACTCAGATACTGAGCCTAATAGTTCAGTGCCAAGATCTCCATTTAAAAAAGAAACAAATTGGTCTTTATCATCAAATAAATACGGAATACTGATTGCGCTAAATTTCGGTTCAAAGTTTGCATAAAGAGAAGTTGAAAGCACAAGCATATCCAAACTTCCTGCCCCTAGTTGCTTAACTGCAGCAGAAGGATCCCCACCATATAAGGTTCCATTTGCATGAACCTTAATTTCAATTGACCCATTACTTTTCTCTGAAACTACCTTCGCAAATTCTTTTGCAGCTAGAGTTACAGATGCCTCATCTGGATCCGGAGTAGCTAGTGTAAAAGTTACCTTCTTATCTGATCCACTTTCCTCTCCACCACTTGTAGAACTACCACATGCTACTAAAGCTACTGATAATAATACCGCTAAAAATAATGTGAGTATCTTCTTCATTTCTTTTCCCCCTTTAACCCCTTTTGTTTTGTTAACGCTTACTTATCAGAATAAAAAAAGAATTAAGCACCCCAGAATTTTCAGAATACTTAACTTGTGACTCAATGATATCACATGGTGGTAATTTCCTTCAAGTTATATTTAAAAAAAATGAATATTTTTTTCACAATTTGTTTTTGATGTCTTTTATAGCTTTTTATCAATAGTCGATCTTCGCGTTTTTTGAAGATTGTTAAAGGTTAGTTCATATTTTTGGTTTGCAACTGCAGCTACTAGGATATCGATAATCGTTAATTGTGCAATCCTTGATGAGATAGCGTCTGTTCGAAAAAGCGTTTCCTTAGAAGCTGTTTGTAAAACAATATCTGAGATATTTGTGATCGGTGATTTAGATGCATTCGTAATACAAATGAGAGTTGCGCCTGCTTCTTTTGCTAGTTTCATCGCTGCTAAAACATCTGTATTTGAACCAGTATGAGAAATTCCGATAACAACGTCATTTTCCGTAAGAACACTTGCAGACATTGCCTGTAATACAGAGTCACTATAAGCGAAAGATTTAATCCCTAGTTTTAACAATTTATGATGAGCATCTAATGCCACAGTTCCTGACCCACCGTTACCATAGAATTCTATCAACCGAGCCTTCGAGATTGCATTCACTGCTTTTTGAATCTCTTCATCACTACAGACCTCCATCGAATCATAAAGTGCCTGAATGTTTGATTGAAAAACCTTCTTTTTAATTTTTTCAACATCATCTCCTTTTTCAATCACTTCATGTATTTGCTTTTCAGGAGAGATTAATTCTCTTGCCAAATGAATTTTTAAATCTTGAAATCCCTTATATCCTAGACGCTTACATAAGCGTACGACAGAAGATTCACTTGTTTCACTTCTTTCTGCCACCTCAGTTATTGACAAATGAATAATTTCATCTTGGTTTTTCTCAATGAAATCGACAATTTTCTTTTCTGAATCTCTAAGCTTTGTCATCGCAGCATTTATTCTTGTAAAAAAGCCAGGATTGGTATTAACATTTAACTCACTCATCTATTTGCCCCTTTCTTATGTACAAACATTTTAATGTATTTATTATTTTATTAAAATATTGTGTTGTTTACTAGTATTATTTTTGCTTTGCTCAAATACAGATAATTTTAATTCTATTACTGCTATGGTAAAAAGTTTTATCTTTGTAAGGTTATCAAAAAAAGAGAAGTGTTCCTGTAGAACACTTCTCAATAAAAATACATTTGTTACAGTTTAAAACACAATTGTCTTGTTATTATCCACGATAATTCGGTCTTCCAGATGCCATTTTACCCCACGTGCGAGCACGCTTCGCTCTACGTTTTGTCCGATTTTTTTCAGTCTTGCTACATCGTCACGGTGGTCAACACGAGCAGTATCCTGTTCAATAATCGGGCCTTCGTCTAAGTCATTCGTTACATAATGAGAGGTTGCACCGATTAATTTTACCCCGCGTGTATAGGCACGCTCATACGGTCTAGCCCCGACAAACGCTGGTAGGAACGAGTGATGAATGTTGATGATTTGGTTTGGATACTCCGCCACAAAGTCAGGTGTTAACACCTGCATGTAACGAGCCAATACGATTAAATCAATATCATACTCTTTTAAAATTTGAAGCTGCTGCTCTTCCACCTGTTTACGGATGTCCTTGTTTGCCGGTATGTAAATAAACGGAATGCCAAGATTTTCAACAACAGGTCTTGCGTCCTCATGATTACTCACGACGAGCGCAATGTCTGTCATCAAGTCTCCGCTTTGCCATTCCCATAAAAGTTCATGCAAACAGTGAAGCTGCTTTGAAACAAAAATCGCTGTTCTTTTCACATTTTGAACGTCAATTAGCTTCCACTTCATTGAAAACTTGTCCACAATCTCTAAAAATGCGGACTCCATCTCAGGCTTTTTCTCCGTTAAAGATGGGCAGTCAAACTCGATTCGAAGATAAAATGTACCCTCTTCATGGTGGGTCGAATACTGACTTGATTCAATAATATTCGCGTCAAACGAATATAAAAATTGAGAAATCGCCATCACAATTCCAGGCTGGTCAGGACAACTCACCAACAACCTTCCACGATTCTCATTCTTACGCTGAAACTCTTCCCTATTAAAAAACATATCCATAACCTCACATTTGGGACGAAGGGACAGGACCCTCGTCCCACCAATTTTTTCCTGGGACAGTGAACCTGTCCCTGTTTCCCATATTGGGATAAGCGGATCTATGTCTGGCCAATTTTCTCTGGGACACTGTACCTGTCCCTGTGTCCCACCTGTCCTGTGACCCGCTTATTCGTTTGCTAGTTTTGCGATGAGTAGGGCGACTAGTGCACTCCTTACTGGCATTTGCGAGATAAGGAGGTGCTCGTTTGAGGCATGTGCACCATCGCCAACTGGCCCTAGTCCATCTAAGGTTGGTGCAAATTGTGATGCAAAACTGCCATCACTACCTCCACCACTTGCTTGATCTTCTAGTTCGAAGCCAAGATGTTCCTTCGCTATATCTTTTGCTGTTTCGAACATTTTACTGATTTCCGGTGTTTTTTCCATAACTGGACGGTTAATTCCACCCGTTACCTCTACCGTTAAACCTTCTTTGGTTGGCTTTATACCTTGAATTAATGGAATAACGCGTTCAAATTCTGCGTTATTTTTCACACGTAAGTCCAGTTCTGCTTCTGCTTCTGCAGCGACTACGTTTGAAGCACTTCCACCTTTTACAAGCCCGATATTGAGTGTTGTTCCTTTTTCGAAATCCGTTAAGTCATGTAAATATATGGTTTGTCGTGCCAACTCCTCAATTGCACTAATTCCTTTTTCAGGCTCGATGCCTGAATGTGCTGCGCGACCTTGTACTTTTATTGTAAACATGCCGACACCCTTGCGAGATGTTTTAAGTTTCCCCTGGGTTGAAGCTGCCGCGGATTCCAGAACAAGCACATATTTACTCTTTTTCGCTTCTGCTTCGATTAAGTCACGCGATGACTCACTACCAATTTCCTCATCCGACGTAAACAACATGACAACCTTTGTTTTCAAAGGAACATTAAGTGCTTTAAGCGCATTTATCGCAAACAAACCTTGCACAATGCCGCCTTTCATATCAAATGAGCCTGGTCCATAAAGCTTGTCTCCGTCAATCCGGAATGGGAGTTCCTCAAGTGTGCCCTTTGGCCAAACGGTATCCATATGGGCCAAAATCAAAATTTGCTCATCTCCCTTACCGAATTCACAGCGGAAATGATCCCCATAATGCTCATTATCAAACTTTTGGATTGAGCCGCCCACATACTTTTTATAGAGCTGCTGAACCTGCTCACCGACTTGGTCAACCGCCTCTTTATCATGAGATGGAGATTCTATCTCGACTAACCCCTTCAGAACCTCCACCATCTCAGACTCTTTCTCCTTCAAATACGCCACAACCTGTTGTTCCATCACAATCCATGCCACCTTCATACGTGGGACCAGGGTTTTTTGCTTCCCTGGGTCAGAGGGACAGGTCCCTCGTCCCACCATTTTTTTCCTGGGACAAGGGACCTGTCCCCGTGTCCCAAACCCATTTCCCGTTTATTATTACAATATTACAACAACTGAGCCCACGCTACTAGTTTTAAGAGCATGGGCTTGAAATTTTTTTATTGGCCTGCAGGCATTCTTTTTAGAAAGTGTTCTAAGAATCTTGGTGCGTCAACCTCTGTACAGACATTGATTTTAGGCTCTTCTTCTTCTGAAAGCGGCACAGTTCTGCCGTCTTCTTCTCCTTCAGTAATGACGCCAACTCCTATGTACTTTGTTTTCACTAAACTCGGGTCAATAGCCACGCCGACTGCCAATGGGTCATGGAGACCACAGCCGCCAATTCCAGGATTAGCACATTCATAAAAGTCATGATAAAAGCCGACCATATTCGCAAAAAACTCCCCGACTTCGGATCCAGCATTTCGCCACGCATCCACATTTTGTCTTGGTAACAAGGTTTGCATCGTCACATCTAATCCGACTAAGGTGATCGGTAATCCTGATGCGAACACGACTTCCGCAGCTTCAGGATCTGTAAAAATATTCGCCTCTGCATATGGGTTTACGTTCCCAGGTACAAAAACTGCTCCGCCCATAATCACCACGTCGGAGACCAGCTCCACAATCTCCGGTGCCTTTTGAACCGCTAAGGCCAGGTTTGTCAACGGCCCAACGGCAATAATTGTTACTTCATGAGGTAGCTTTTTGACCTGTTCAATGATGTAATCTACCGCATACTCTGATTTCGCTGATGTTTGAGGTTCAAAATCCAATACATTCCCTAATCCATCTTCCCCATGCACATGTTTCGCAAAGCCTTCACGCGGATTTCGATTTAGGGGCTTGTCCGCACCCGCAAATACCGGGATGTTTCTACCTAGCTTTTCTAAAACAGCCAATGTGTTTCTGGTTGCCTCATCAACTGCGACATTTCCATAGCATGTCGTTAACCCAATAATATCAAGCTCCGGCGAGTTCACTGCATACGCAATCGCCATTGCATCATCAATCCCCGTATCTACATCAAAAATAACCTTCTTCATCATTTACCTCCCTGGGACAGAGGGACAGGTCCCGTGTCCCACCATTTTTTTCTGGGACAAGAGACCTATCCCCGTGACCCACTACTGGCCATTGTCACTTGTCCTTAGTAATTTGTTTGTTTCTTCTAGTGTTGGCATTGAGGCTTGAGCGCCTTTTTTGGTGACGGTTAGGGCACCGACGGCATTTGCAAACTCCGTTGCTTCTTGCAGACTTTTGCCGCCAGCAAGCGCTGTGGCAAGTGCGCCAGCGAATGCATCACCAGCTGCTGTTGTATCAACCGCAACAACAGATTGCGGGTTGATAGCAAACGTGTCTTCTTCCCTAGACACAACAACACCTTTTCCGCCAAGCTTAGCAAAAACAGTCCCAACACCTCTATCCAATAGCCAACTGCTAGCTTTTTTAGCAGATTCCACATCCGTAATTTTCGTATCCGCTACAACTCCTAGCTCGCTCTCATTCGGAACAAGGTAGGTCACTTTTTTTAATAGCTCATCGGGAAGCTTTCGTGCAGGTGCAGGGTCGAGCATAACGGGGACATTATATGTATGCGCGATATTTGCAACTTCGATGACCGTTTCCAAAGGAATCTCCAACTGTATCATCACAAGCTTCGCCTTACGGATGACCTCTTCGTATTTAGACACATAATCTGGTGTCACATGGTCGTTGGCGCCTGGTGAAACAACGATACTATTTTCTCCTTCGGCATTTACACTGATCACCGCAACGCCGGATGAAACGCCACTTATCTTTTCAATATTTGACGTGTCCACCCCGACTTCATTCAATCCTTCTAAAAGCTGCTTACCAAAAAGATCGTCCCCGACACAGCCCAACATTGCGACCAATGCCCCTAATTTCGCAGCTGCATACGCTTGGTTACCACCTTTCCCACCGTTTCCTGTAAAAAAGCCATGACCGAGTACCGTCTCACCCCATTCAGGTCGCTCCTTCACATTCACCACCATATCCACATTCAAACTACCCACCACAACAACATCCGCACTCATTTAATATCCTCCCATGGGACAGGACCCTCGTCCCAAATTTGAAAAAACACGATTTTCATATAGAATATTATAGACAAACAAATGAGCAGTAGCAAAAGCTATTGCTCTGAAACAAATTAGGGGGAATATGCATATGCATAAAACTGCAGATATTATGGAGGCAATGAACTACATAATGAGTAAAACGGATCATCGACCGACTATCGGGATGATTCTTGGTTCGGGGCTTGGCACGCTTGCGGATGAAATTGAAAATGCAATCGTCATCCCTTACAACGAGATTCCCCATTTTGCGAAGTCGGAAGCAGTTGGCCATGCGAATGAGCTTGTGATTGGACAATTGATGGGAAAAACTGTTGCGGCAATGAAGGGGCGGTTCCACTATTATGAGGGCTTCACGCTAGATGAGGTGACTTTTCCCGTACGTGTAATGAAAGCACTGGGCATTGAAAATCTACTTATCACAAACGCATGTGGAGCTGTGAATACAAGCTTTAGCCCTGGGGATTTGATGTTAATTACGGATCACATTAATTTAGTTGGAATAAATCCATTGATTGGTCCGAACAATCCTGAATTAGGAACCCGTTTCCCTGATGTGTCCGAGGTTTACAACAAAGGGCTACGAGGAATTGCGACTGCGGTTGCTGATGAAAAAAAGATTACATTACAACAAGGTGTGTATGCCTGGTGGAGTGGTCCAGCTAACGAAACGCCAGCTGAGATACGGATGATCCGTACCCTTGGAGCCGATGCAGTTGGAATGTCAACCGTCCCAGAAGCAATTATCGCTGTACACTCAAGCATGAAGGTTCTTGGTATTTCATGTTTAACCAACATGGCCTGCGGAATCTTAGACCAACCCTTAAGCCACGATGAAGTAATCGAGGTAGCAGGTAGAGTCAAAACAAAATTCATCGAGCTAGTAAAAGGGGTTTTAGAGAGAATAGAATAAAGAGAAGGGGACGAGGGGTAGGCCTTGTCTCGAGTGTACGTAAATAAGCAGGGGATATCTCCCCTGCCTGTTTTATTCTCTTTCAAAATCCAATACGACTGCGGTTGCAGCTCCCAAGGACTGGGAAAATGGTTCATCGTTGAAATGTATTAGTGTTTTGGAGAATGGAATTTTAAGTGCGTTTTGTGACTAATTATTTTAAAAATACCACAACAGATTTAATTTGTAAAATAAATTAGAAAATTTTGTACCTTGTTACATTTTCCTGCAGATTTGAGACTCTACTAATCTAACATTTTGGATAGAGTTACAAATACGCACACACTTTTGCTCTCTTCGCTAAATTTCGACCTACATAGACATTTTCTCACGCAAATCTGAAACCTTTTCTGCCTCTAATACGTCTAATATATTGTGCAGTTTTTGATTATCCTAATCTTAAAAAAGGTGTTGATTGAAATGAGTCGTGTTGACCGCCATTCGAAACAGAAAACGAAGCGGAAATGGCCAAAGGTTATTGGAACGATCTTTCTTGTTATATTATTAGCTATCGGTGGATACGCCGTCTATTTATATCAATCAGTAGCGAGTACGGTTGGAAAGATGCATGAAGACCGAGGTCCTTCCGACAAACGAACTACACAGATCGATATCAGTAAAAAAGATCCGATTTCCATTCTGCTCATGGGTGTTGATGAACGCTCGGGCGACAAGGGTCGTACTGATACGTTAATTATGGTTACTGTGAATCCAAATACGAATTCCATGCAAATGTTGAGTATCCCACGTGATACACGCGTTGAAATTGTTGGCAGAGGAACTCAAGATAAAATCAACCATGCCTACGCATTTGGTGGCGTTGATATGACGATTGATTCCGTCGAGAACTTCCTAGACGTACCGGTGGATTATTATATAAAGGTAAACATGGAAGGTCTGCAACAAATCGTTGACGCGCTTGGCGGAGTTCAAGTGAACAGTACATTTGCGTTCTCATATGATGGTGCGTCATTTTCCGAAGGAACTCAAACTCTAAACGGAGAAGAAGCCCTTAAATATGCAAGAATGCGCTATGACGATCCTCGTGGTGACTTTGGTCGACAAGATCGTCAAAAGCAAGTCATCCAAGGGATTATCAACAAAGGAGCAAGTTTCTCTTCCGTCACCAAATTTGATGACATTCTTGGAGCACTTGGCAATAACGTCACAACCGATATTTCCTTTGACGAGATGAAAACTATACAGGCAAACTACAAGGATGCCCGTCATAACATTGAGCAATTCAGCATCGATGGTGTCGGCAAAACCCTAGACGCATGGTACTGGATCGTCTCCGAAGACGAACGCCAAGCTGTCTCATCCCGCTTGAAAAAACACTTAGAAATCGAATAGGTAGATATGCAAAGGGGTTCGGTGGGACACAGGGACAGGTCCCTTGTCCCACCACATCTTGGAATTAGAAGTTGGTAAACAACCGGTTATAATACCGGTTGTTTTTTTATGCCTTACATGTTTTCCTCCTTTTTCCACATACTAATGGAACAGACTCATTGTTTCAAAGGAGGGTCCTTATGATGAAATTCAAATTTTTACTTTGTATAGCATTATTATTTCTTTCGGTATCGCCTGCTTCTGCTGCGGAGAAGAAGTCACCGTTTTTTGGTGTGAGCGCTACGGTCGTACAGGTCGAGGAAGGTACTTTTGAGGTAAAAACGAAGGGCGCTGAGGAAAACGAAGGATTTGTTTTTTCACCTAGAGGGGTAAAAGGTGGGGAAACAATTATATTTGAGGTTCAGGTGAAGGGAGAGGCCGCCGTTTACTTACTTGTGGATGAGACTGATGCAAGAGGAACTTTTTTAGCTGAGACGGTATCGCCGGTGATTGGCTTGCATGATCCGTGGCGGACGATTCAGCTTGAGGTCGAGCTGCAGGATACCACCTCCCAGATTGACGCGATGGTACTCACGAACAAACAAGAAAAAACCAAATTCATGTTTCGTAATGTTAAAGTAAGTGTAAAAAAATGAAGGATGCCAACACTGGCATCCTTTTTCTGAGATAAAAACTGGTCACCAACACTCTCAGAAAAAAAGACCTGGGATTCTCTCCCAAGTCCTACTCTACTTTTTTCGATAGTTCATCTAGCTTCGCTTCCATTCGTTTAACCCGCTTTGAGAACCGTACCACATAAACGAGTACCGCTATTATGCTTAATGGAACGAGAAGTGCAAATAATTGAAAAAGAATGTCACCGATATTTACCACTACTGAAGTTCCTCTCTTCCCTTTTTTCTATAATATACCATGGCACTTGTGGAGGAGTCCATCAGCCTTCTGGGACAAGGAACCTGTCCCTGTGTCCCAAGGTTCAGCTGGGACCCAAAGTGGAGGTTACAGCGGCGGCTGGAATCCTGGCACATGAAATTTGCCCTAAGGGTCCTTCCCCCAGCACTATTTGTCCCAGGCTTGGATGAGTTCGTTTAGTTCGCCGGCGTTTTCTTCGAGTTGTTTGGCGCTTTTGGCGACTTCTTCCATGGAACTACTGGATTGCTGGGCGGTTGCGGATACTTGTTCAACGCCAGCAGCTGATTCTTCAGCGACAGCCGCAATTCCTTCGATGGCACCGCTAATCTCTCTTGTATCTTCAAGTACCCCGTATAACGAGCTTGACATTGCTTCTATTTGTGTACCGATTTCTTCAATTGTTCGTTTCAATTCATTAAAGGTTTTTCCGGTCGTTTGAATTTGGTTGGTGCCTTCTTCAACGGATTGATAGCCGTCATCTAAGGATTGAACGACCTGCTTTGATTCTGTTTGGATACCTTTTACAATCTCTGTGATCTCTGCGACCGATTTACCAACCTGTTCTGCAAGCTTTCGAACCTCATCGGCAACAACCGCAAATCCTCTTCCGTGTTCTCCTGCGCGGGCTGCCTCGATTGCTGCGTTTAATGCTAAAAGATTCGTTTGCCCCGCGATCTCCTGAATAACTTTAACAAGCTTCGTAATCTCGTTTGTTTTATGGTCCAGACCAACAACAAGCGCGTGTGACTGTTTCATTTTTTCATAGATGCTCGACATTTGTTGAATCGATGTTTCCATATATGAACTGCCGTCGTTTGTCATGGCAAGCATGCCTTGTGATTGTTCCTTAATACTATCGCCCTTAACCGCTACATGCATGATTTCGTCCGAGAACGTGGACATTTTTTCAATTAATGTGGTAGCAGACGTCGCCTGGTCTTCTGCACCGCGTGAAAGTTCCTCCATTGTGACTGCTATCTGCTGACTGCCCGCCATAACCTCATCCGCATACTGGGTCAATTCTTCACTTTGACCAGTGACACTGTCGGAGACGACAACCATTTTCTTAAACATGCCTTTTAAATTTTCATTCATCTCATTAACCGCCAAAACAAGCTGACCAATTTCATCTTTGAGCTTCGTTTTAATTGGGTCCGATTGAAGATTGCCATTGGAAATCGCCTTCATTCGACTTGCAACACTTTTTACCGGTCTAGCAATCACCACAGAGGTATAAATCGAAATCACAATTCCTAAAATAATCACAGCAGCTGTGACCAGAAGTCCTACAAAGTTCACGGATTGACCATATTTCACAACGTCCGTACCCGTTGAGACAATCTGTCTTTCTCGATCATCCGTGAGCTTTTTAACTTGTTCCATCAATTCATTTGACTTCGGCTGGATATACGTCTTCAAATTATGCATCGCAAGCTCAGTATCCCCGCTATCATAAGGGGCAAAAACTTTTTCCTTCATCAATTCACGCCAATTTTTCATTTCTCTTATAAGCTCTTCAACCTCTTTTACCTTCATTGCATTTAATTTTCGATCCGTTAAATCAAATTCTACCGAGTAAACATCATACTCATTTCTATAGGTATCATCCCCATACAGTACATACGCCCTCGCAAGCGCAATACTCTGGGCAATATTGTATTTCAAACTATCATATTCTAGTAAAACGGAGAGTTCCTCCGACACAACATCGTCCGTTTTCTGATTCATATTGGACACCGCTATGTAATTATAGGTCGCTAAGCCTATACAAAGGATGATAATGGCAAAAAAACTAACAAATAACCTTGTTCGAATACTTTTCATCTATGGTACCTCTTCCTCGTAGAATAGTAGAAAATCAGGCAAAAAAATAAGACCAATCACTAAAAGAATGGCCCAACAAGCGTACATTATTGGCAGCCAGGCGATCATGGTACAGTGTACGGTAGACCCTAGGCTTTGCGTCCAATCCTTTCGGAGAGTTTGCCCTATTCTGATATACGTTTTCTTCTATTAGTATATAAGTTTTTCTACTCTTCAACAATAGACCACATCATAATTCCCATTACTTTTTCACTACTAATTCTAGCAACAATTTCATAAAATCTTCCTTATTCGCCGGTAGAACCTCAGGTAACTCCACATTCACCTTCATCATCTTCGAATCCCTCCATTTTTCTGGGACAAGTGACCTGTCCCTGTGTCCCATCTTCTAGTAATCTAGTATTGCCGGATTTTTGATAGATATACATGTTTGGGAGAGAAATTTTGATAGATTTGAGTAAGGGAGAGTAAAAAAGGAAGAAACGAAAAAGCCAGCCCGGGGGCTGACTTTTTAGTTACGAGCGGAAGTAAGTGCCTGCTCGATCACGCGCATATTTTTCAACGTTTCATCAAGGTTGTACATCGGTTGTTTATTAGAAAGAACACTTTCTGCAAAATGCTCCACCTGAAGCTTATACTGGTCACCTTGCACCGTTTCTTCACGTTGGCCTCCTTCGTTGTTCACCACAAGCACACCGTTTCCACCTTCATTGTCAGGACGGAATGCATGCTTCACTACGATCGAACCTTTCGTGCCGACCACTTCATACTGCTCCTTAAATGATTGCTCAAAACTAACATCAAAGTTCGCAATTACGCCACTTTCAAACTTCAGCGTACCTGCTGCCGTAATGTCGACGTCATGTGTCGGGTGAATGTTTGCAGCTGCCTTCACTTCAACTGGCTCTTCACCCGTAATCAAACGACTTGCATGGATGCAATAGCAACCCACATCATATAACACGCCGCCACCAAGATCCTTTTGCATCTTAATGCTTCCAGAATTCAAATCATGGAGGAAGGAGAATGTTGAGCGAATTAACTTCACATCACCAATTTCGCCTCCTGCGATCATTTCTTTCACACGGTTATGCTGTGGATGGAACTGATACATGAACGCTTCCATGAAAATCACATTGTTTTCTTTAAAAGCTGTCGCCATCTCTTCCACGTCTTGTGAGGTCAATGCTGCTGGCTTTTCACAAAGCACATGTTTTCCGTGCTTCGCAGCTTCAATCGCCCATTGTTTATGTAGTTGATTTGGAAGCGGAATGTACACCGCATCAATTTCAGGGTCATTCAATAAATCGGTGTATGATTCATAATGCTTTGGAATGCCAAGGTCAACAGCAAAGTCTTTCGCCTTCCCGCTTTCACTCGCAACAGCCACAACCTCTGCATTATGTGCACGCTCCATCGCTGGAATCACTGTATTTCGCGCAATTTTCGCGGTTGATAAAACACCAAAACGAACCTTTGTCATCTGAGTTCCTCCTAAATTATTGAATCAAATGCGCCTTGGCGTATTTGCGCCCGATTTTTTTCGAGCTTTCTCGAAAAAAATCCACTGAAAAATCGTGGCATCCGCCGGAGGCATAACTTTATTCAGCCAAGGGTTATACTCCTTAAATTGTAAACTCTTTTACCATTGTCTTACTAATATAAGTAGTGGACTTCTAAGCAATAAAGTTACTAAACAATTACATATTCTCATATTTTAGGAGATTACGAAAGGCTTTATCTTGAAATAAAAAAAGCCAGAGTTCATCCTCTGACTTCATCCTTAAAATTGATCAAGTTATACAGAGTGACAATCTTTTAACTTGCCAATTAAATCCTGCATAACCTCTTCAGTTGTGATAGTAGTTGTTTCTTCTACTTTTTTCTGAATGTCTACCATTATTTTTAAAAGTTGTTCAGAACTCATACTTTTTACCTACCATTTTCATTTTCCAATTAAAATCCATTTTACACTATTCAGCAAATTTTGCAAAGGAAAATTGTGACAAAACTTCAACAAAAAACCCCTAACGATTTATCAGGGGCCAAAACTTACTTATTGTACTGGAGGAGGTCCGTCACCCATATGAACTCCATCCGCAAAAACTGATAATAACACTTCGCCATTTTCGTGAACAAACGGAACAGCGACCATTGTGTAGACTTTCCCCTCAGAGTTAGGCATTTTTATTGCCATAATCTGATTAGCCCCGACAAACTGGTATCCGTTACTCTTTTTATCTGCTTTCACCACTTTAAATTCATTCGATTTCAATATGCTCGCAACCGCCTTGTTACGCTCTGCTCCTTGCAAATAGTCGCCACATCCGCAATCATCCCCATGAGCAAATGCAGTATTTCCAGGTAGTACAAGCATTAACAACACCAGCACAATCCCTAAAACTTTGACAAAGTTCCCCATTCAAAACCCTCCCTTTAGTAGCTTCATTCTACAGATTACACAGAAATCGACAAATTCCTTTATTTTCTGTAAAAATGGTACTAAAGGTAGGGCACTTCATTCTGAACTAGTTCTATTAACCTATTCGTATTTAAAAAGTCAATACAACCTTGCAAACCTCATCTTTATTGTTAATGACTTCTTCCAGTGCTGCTTTGATATCAGTAAATTCGAAGGTATGTGTATGCATTTTTTCAGGTGTAATGGCACCCGATTCTAGTAATTCGATGACATGTGGGAATCGATAATTGTTCAGACGTGATCCAACTACATCGACACCTTTTTTTGTAAAAGCGACTTGTGGAATTTCTGATGGTTTGTTACCAGTCCCTAATGCGACGATTCGACCTGCAGGAGAAACGAATTCCAATGCCTCTTCTAAACTTCTCGGTGAGCAAACAGAGTCAACAATCACGGGTATACCCTCTCCATCCGTAAACTCGTTAATTGCTTCTGCTAGGCTCTCCTCAAGAACATTTACCACTCGGTCTGCACCCATATCTGTTGCACGCTCCAAACGGTTGTTCACAAGATCCGTCATGATCACTTCTGCTCCGCGTGATTTAGCCACCTGCATTACAGCAACCCCGATTGGACCCGAACCCATCACCAACACCTTGTCTCCTTTTGTGATTCGGCCACGTTCATTCACCTCAACGCCAATTGAGTATGGTTCAACAAGAGACACATGAAGTGGATTCGTCGTATCCTTGTTTACCTTATAGGCATTTTCTTCGGTTGTTTTTACATATTCAGCAAATCCGCCATCACGATGTACACCTGTTACCTCAACAGTAGAGCAAACATTGTGGTGACCAGTTCGGCAAGCGTAACAGGTTCCACAGCTATTGACATTATCGACAGCGACTAAGTCGCCCACTTTAACCTTCGTTACCCCGCTGCCAACAGATTCCACAATCCCACCAAATTCGTGACCGATTAATCGTGGATATGTCGCAAGCGAGTTTGAACCATTGTAGATCCCCACATCTGAACCGCAAATCCCACCAGCTATGACTTTTATAATAACGTCTTTCCTGTCAGTAATCTCTGGCTTTGGAACCTCCTTGACTTCCACTTCAAAGGGTTTATTTATCATGATTGCTTTCATATCTCATCCTCCTTATTGAGTCGTTAGACGTCTGTATACTTGTCGACAACCTATATTTTTAAAAAGTATCTTAACAGGTGTACCGCACTGAAAGTCGTCATGTGCCTTTCCGTTGCTATGCCTGTCTTCAGATACTTATTGTCCTTTTGAAATACTTTTTCCAACACTATCAATCATATCTTCAAAGTGCTCATTTAAGATTTTATTAATTTGTTGGCTGTCCTTAGAACTGAGGTATTGCACGATAGCTCGGTGTTGATTTAATAAAGGTTCGATTTCATGGGCATTCGAAGAAAACCTTTTTTCAGTTGCAACAAGCATGGCCGCATATATGATTTGGCAGATGCTATTCCACAAATGTAATATTCTTTCATGTCCTGTATCAATGATAATAGTCTCATGGAATTGCAAGTCATAATAGGCAAACTCCATATAGTTTCCGTGCTTTGCTGCCATTTCCATTTTATCAATGGTAACAGAAAGCTTTTGAACCGTTGTTTCACAATCATCCGCTAAAAGTTTTTTAATCGCAAAGTTTTCGATGAGAATCCGTACATCATATAACTCACTCATTCCTTTAGGGGTTAGACCTTGTACAACAGCGCCCATTCTTTCAAGTCGAATTAACCCCTCGTGTTGTAGGATTTTGAGCGACTCCCTTACAGGCGATCGACTTGTTCCAAATTTAGAAGCTATTTGGTTTTCTGATAACGTCTCACCATTTTTAATCGTACCTTTTATAATTTCTAAGCGAAGCTCAT
This sequence comes from Ferdinandcohnia sp. GQ5, assembly GCF_059759275.1. Lineage (NCBI taxonomy): Bacteria > Bacillati > Bacillota > Bacilli > Caryophanales > Bacillaceae > Ferdinandcohnia > Ferdinandcohnia sp. GQ5. The sequence continues at coordinate 22,398 of NZ_JCAXEW010000028.1, read as the reverse complement.
ATGCTATTTTTTCTCCCAATGAAGCACCGGGTAAATCCGTAACAGACTCCAAATATCTTCCCACCTTTCAATCTTCTATCTTTAGGATAATTTAAAGAATTTCCTTTCGCAAGAGGTGTTCAAAGCGCTTTCAGCCTATTTTTCTACCAATAGGTCCTATCGTTCATTCCAAAGAACTTTGACAACAGCCTTTTTCACTGGCTTCGGTGCACTTGTGTACATCCCTGGCATATGAGCATCCTCTGGTGTAAAAAGAGCAAACATGCCTTCCTTCACAAGGAAGCGGTCCTCTGCTACAGTCTCTAAGAAGTAAAGATCTTTTTCCTTCAACTCTTCTACTACTCTAGTATTCTCGACATTTGTATAACCCATTTTTTCCTCACCACGAATGATATACTGCACATCGGCATAGCGAGAATGACATTCAAAACGCGCTTCTTCACTGCTCTTTGTTTCATATTCATGAATTTGGATAAAAACATTATCGCCATCAATTTCGTATTCCCCTACAGGAAGTTCCGTAAGGTCTGTTTCGCGTAAATAATCGAGTGCCATTTTCAAACGTGGTCGCACACCTTCATACAAATGTGCATTTGCTAATTTATCAATAATCACAATGATTCCTCCAATACGAAATCGCCATTAATCTTTATAATGACTCTTCACCAATTCTTCCATGACTTTACTTGTCCTTAATGCTGTTTCACCCGTGCATGAGCAATTTGCATCTACACCTGTTAGTTCCGCAACGAGGGTTTCAATCAACGGCTGATGAACGTGCTTTGGCTGTTCAAAGCTCCATTCCTGTGTGCCTTCTGAAGTTGTAAGTAAAATCGGATCATTGCTAAAAGTGGAAAAAGAAATCTTTCCTTTACTACCAATAATTTCATTCATATCTACATTTTCAAAGGCGGAAAAGCACCAGCTACCTGTTCCATGGACGCCTGATTCAAACAAATAAGTCCCCGTTACAATATCTTCAGCTGGGTAATGTCCAGCTTGATTGGACGCAAAGCCCTTTACATCTGTGATCGGTCCTAGTAAAAAGTCCAATAAATCAATGGTATGGCTCGCTAAATCAAAAAATAATCCTCCACCTGCAAGTTCCGGTTGAACACGCCATGGTAGATTATCCTTATCTAAAACATCTTCAGCTACCTTCTGGTATTGAGTCGTCTTCACAAATCGAACCTCACCAATTGCATTCGATTCAATCAGTTCCTTGATTTTCAAGAATCTTGGCATTGCCCGACGATAAAAGGAAACATATAATGGTACTCCTGCTTCCTTGCAGACTACGATCATTTCCTCACATTCTGCACTATTTAACGCCATTGGTTTTTCTACGTAAACAGGTTTTCCTGCTTGTGCAACCTTAATCGCATATTCCTTATGTGATGCAGGTGGTGTCGCGATATAGACGGCATCGACCTCAGGGTCGTTGATGAGTGCATCCGCATCATCATACCATTTTGGAACATTATGACGCTCTGCATAATCCTTCGCAAGCTCACCCGTTCTACGCATAACCGCAACTAATTCAGAGTTCTCAACCTTTTGAAACGCAGGCCCACTTTTCACTTCAGTGACATCCCCGCAACCAATAATTCCCCAACGAACACTTTCCAAAGCCATATTAGATTAACCTCCTTATTGGGTCAGAGGGACAGGTCCCTTGTCCCACCAATTTTTTCCTGGGACGAGGGACCTGTCCCCGCGTCCCATTATCTACCCAGATAGCCTCCGTCGACTGCTATTGTAAATCCGTGCAGATAGTCGGATGCATCTGAGGCTAAGAAAATAGCAGCACCTTGTAAGTCTTCACCAGTCCCCCAACGTCCTGCTGGAATCCGGGCTAAGATTTCCTTATTGCGTGTCTCGTCCGCAATTAACGCTGAATTCATTTCCGTTGCCATATAGCCTGGAGCAATACAGTTCACATTCACACGATGCTTTGCCCATTCATTTGCCAATGCTTTTGAAAATTGCATGACCGCGCCTTTACTCGCTGCATAAGCAGGTACCGTAAAGCCACCAAAATATGATAGCATCGAAGCTAAGTTAATAATCTTACCCTTCCCTTGTTCAATCATATGCTTGCCCACCTTTTGACAGAGGAAGAAGACAGCATTTGCATTGACGTCCATAACGAGATCCCAATCTTCTTTTGGAAACTCCACAGAAGGATGTCGACGTTGAACTCCGGCATTATTAACTAGAATATCAATTTTGCCCATTTCTCCGATGATTTGCTCAACTAAGCCGTCAAGTCCGTCCACATCACCTAGGTCGTATGAAATTCCAATTGCCTTCACACCTTGGCTACGGATTTCTTCAAGTGCTTCTTCTTTTATCTTACGCGCCACGACGACAACATCTGCCCCAGCACTTGCTAACCCAACGGCAATGTCTTTACCTAGGCCACGCGTACCACCTGTAACAACAGCTACTTTTCCGGTTAAATCAAATAATTTATTCATTTTCCTCACCTCACTCGAAATGGTACATGACCTTGACAGCATCAGATGGAGTTGTTAACAGCTCAAACCCCTTTTGTGCTTCTACAGGAGGGAGGACATGTGTAATGATTTTTTCAAAGTTTGGATCTTTCGCTACTAATTCAGCTGCGATTTCAAAATCTTTATGTGTATAAACACGAACAAATCGAATCGAAAGCTCTTTGAACATTCCTTGCTGCAATTGAAGCGCAGCAGGCTTTTTATAGGAAGCAACAATGACAACTGTGCCTCTTACTTTTACAACCTCAGTCACTTGACTTGCTACTGCAGGATGCCCTGCACAATCAAAAACAAAGTCAAAACCACTGCCGTTAGTTTCAGCTGATACAACTTCTTTCACATCTTGGGTGAGCGAATGGATCGCTGTGAAACCAAGTTCCTCCGCTTTTCTAATACGGTCAGGATTTGTTTCAACAATCACAACTCTACGTGCACCTAGGTTCTTTAATGAGAGAGCTACGCATAAACCAATTGTTCCAGCTCCGTAAACGAGGGCTTCATCTCCTGGTACAAATCCAGCCTGTCTTACAGCATGGACACCTACTGCAATTGGCTCCATCAGCGCACCCAGCTTTAGGGAAACACCTTCAGGTAGTGGGATAATCTTATCAATCGGAGCTTGCACATATTCGCCCATGCCTCCGTCGCAGTCGATTCCAACTAATTGTAATGTTTCACATACGTGGGCTTGACCAGATTGACATGGTGGACATGTACCACAGCTTAGTAATGGATTCACTGTTACTGGGGTTCCTGGCTGTAGGGTTGGATGACCACTTACAATCGTGCCGGAAAATTCATGTCCCGGAATAAGGGGAGCAGCAGCACGCGGATGCGTGCCGCCATATATAATTAAATCTGTACCGCAAATGCCAGCGTGTGAGGCTTTAATTAAAGCCCAGCCTTCCTTTACTGCAGGCATTTCTTTTTCTTGGACATTTACTGTTTGAGGTCCTTCATACACAATAGCCTTCAATTCTAGCACTCCTTTTTCAGTCATAACTTAGATGAATCTTTATTTACTCATACAGATTAAAGTTTCATAGATTTACAAGCCGAACAAACTTGGAAGCCAGAGTGAAAGTTGTGGAATATATGTGACTAGCAATAAGGCTATAATCAATACTCCAAAGAATGGTAGTAATGGCTTAATCACATTTTCAATTTTCAGATTGGCAACCTTAGCCCCTACGAATAAAACGTTTCCAACTGGTGGTGTAATGGTTCCAATACATAGGTTCATAACGATCATGATTCCGAAATGAACAGGATCCATTCCAAAGTCCATTACAATCGGTAGAAAGATTGGTGTAAAAATAAGAACCGCAGGAGTTGGGTCCATAAATGTTCCAACAATTAATAACACAATATTCATGATTAATAGAATAATAATAGGGCTATCCGTTAAAGATAATAGAGTATCGGCAATTAGGCCTGGAATGTTCGTAAAAGCCATAACCCATGACATAATGGACGAAACTCCAATCAACAAAGTAACCATAGCAGTCGTTCTTGTTGATTCTAAAATAATTCTTGGTAGATCTTTGATTTTAATTGCACGATAAATGAATGATAATAACAGAGAATACACAACCGCAATCGCTGCCCCTTCAGTAGCAGTAAAAATTCCTCCGATTATCCCTCCGATTACAATAACAATCAGTAATAAGCTTGGGATGGCATCAAGAATAGTCTTAAGTGCTACTTTTAAAGAAACTCGCTCAGAGCTTCGGTATCCATGTTTTTTTGCAACAACAAATGCAACAACCATACAGGCTAGTGCCCAGAGAATTCCAGGAATATATCCACCCATGAACAACGCTGCAATCGATGTTCCACCACTCACGAGGGAGAATACGATCAATGTGTTACTAGGAGGAATAAGCATTCCGGATGGTGCCGATGCAACGTTAACCGCTGCAGAGAACTCACGCTTATATCCGTCTTTTTCCATTTCTGGTGTTAAAGAAGTACCAACAGCTGCTACGGCTGCTACGGCAGATCCACTAATCGAACCAAACATAGCATTAGCTAATACGTTTGTCTGTGCAAGAGACCCTGGCATACGACCACTCAATACTTTTGCACAGTTTACTAATCTTGTAGCAATTCCTCCATTATTCATGATTACCCCGGCTAAGACGAAAAAGGGGATTGCAAGTAATGGGAAGGAATTAATTCCTGTAAAAAGACGTTGGGCTGATGTGAGCATTCCATTATCAAAATCAACTATTAAAAACATTGCCAATACTGATGGAACCCCAACAGCGATACTAATAGGCGCACCGAGAACCAGTAGGATAATTAGCCCTATCAACATAATCAGTGCGGCTTGAATGACGACCGGATCCATAGTTTATCTCCTTCCTACAAAAGAAGTTATTGCTGCTGCTCTTCTAAAGTTTGCTTTTTCGCTAAAATTAAGTAAATACAATTAATAGCATAGAAAATAATAAAGGCACCACTTATTGGGATCCCTACATATAAATAACCCATTGGAAGCTTAAGACTTGGGTTAATCTGATTCCATGCTAGTTCAGCGGCATTGCCTCCACCTTTGACAAGAACAATCGCAGCAAATGCGATGATGACAAGCTGAATGAATAATTCAACACCTAGTCTAAGTGGTTTTGGAAACTTATCCTTAACAAAGTCCATTGCCATATGTCCATTTTCCCCAAACAAAAATGCTGCGCCAAACAGTCCGAGCCATACAAAGCAGTATTTCGCAAGCTCTTCTGAAAAAGCACTCGGGTCGTTAAAAATGAACCGGGTGATAACTTGCCAAGTTACAAGTACTACCATGGCCGCGAACAAAATAATGCAGATTACGCTTAATATTTTGTCTAAAATGCTTTTTATGAGTTTCATATAATCACTCCATTATTTATTCCGCATTAACTGGCAGTACCCCTTATATTTGAAGTATTCAATGTGAAGATAAAGAATAGGGGGATTAGCTGCCCGATTAAGAAGAACAAAGACTACGAACACACATCATGTGGGCTTATCTAACATCCAGCAGGGATAGCTCCCCACTGGATGATGTTTCACTTTATTGAGCCAATTCGCGTACCTTTTCATATAGATCTTTTTGGAAATCATTTACTAATTTTTCTTCTAATAATGGTGCAACTGCATCTTGGAAGATTGTAATATCAACATCGTTAAACTTAGCACCTTGCTCTTCTGCTGCTGCTTTTGCTTCTGCAACGAACTCAGCGAATAATTCGAATTCACGGTCGAATGCTGAAGTAAGACCTTCTTTTAGTAACTTTTGATGCTCTTCAGACATACCTTTTAACACATCTGCATTAATCATTAAGTAGTCAGGTACCATTAAGTGTTTTGTGTAAGAATAATATGGTGCAATTTCAACGTGCTTTAGGTTGTTAAAAATTAACTCGTTGTTTTCTCCACCTTCAAGAACACCTGATTGAATAGCTGTATACACTTCACCTTGACCCATTGGTGTACCAACGCCACCCATAAGTTCCATCATTTGAATATTTGTATCAGATTCCATAACACGTATTTTCATACCTGCTAAATCTTCAGGTGTATTAACTGGCTTCTCACTGTTGTATACGTTACGTACTCCACCGTGGAATCCACCTAGAACGGTTAAACCATTTCCTTCTAAAGAAGAGAATAGTTCTCCTGTTACATCAGGATTGTTCAGTACAGCTTGTTGGTGTTCAACAGAATCAAATACATATGGTAAGTTAAACACTACGAAATCAGGATTTAGGTTTTCTAATAAGCTTCCTGGTGTGATTGACATTGCCACTGTACCAGATTGAACTAACTCAAGAACTTCACGCTGTGCGCCTAGTAATTCGTTTGGATAAATTTCAATTTTATAAGCGCCATCTGTTTCCTCGTAAAACTTTTCACTGAATTCTTCCATCGCTTGATATTGCGGGTGGTTTTCTGGTTGGTTAAAACCTAGTTTTAATACTTTTGTATCTTTTTTGCCTTCTGAATCTCCACCGGAAGCTGAGTCTGAGCCGCCTCCTCCACACGCTGCCAAGAATGACATCATTAGGATTGCTACTGCAAGAATTGAAAATAATTTAAACCCCTTTTTCATTTTCCTTCACTCCTATATATTTAAATTTACTTACTACCTACGGTTAGTTGTATCAAATGCGCCTTGGCGTATTTGCGCCCGATTTTTTTGGATCTTGATCGAAAACTTTCCTTTGAAAAATCGTGGCATCCGCCGGAGGCGTTAACTTTATTCAGCCCAGGTTAGCCACTGCTGCATTCTATACATTAATTGCATAAATCCATAGTTAAGAAATATGAGTTTTATCCTGAATAAAGTTAACAGGGTAATGAACCTGCTCCCCATTTAAAAATCGGACTGTTTCCTCTGCAACCTTGCGTTTCAACTCAACTGCTGCTTCCTCTGAATACCAAGCCATATGTGGCGTAATCAGGAAGTTTTCGTGTCTCATTAAGTTGGCGTCTGCACTCATTGGCTCAGACTTTGCCACATCAATGGCCGCTCCAGCAATCCAATTTTCTTCAAGCGCGCGATCTAGAGCATCCTCATCAATGATGCCGCCACGGGAAACATTGACAATATAAGCAGAAGGCTTCATAAGTTGAAGCTCTTTTTCACTAATTAAGTTTCTAGACGTGTCAAGTCCACAGTGGATCGACACCACATCTGATTGTGTAAGTAATTCTTCAAGTGAAACAAACTCGACAAAGTCTGGATATGTTTCTTTTTGATTAATGTCCGTAACAATCACCTTACAGCCAAGAGCATGTACCTTATGAGCAAAGGCTGTACCAATTCGACCAAGGCCGATGATTCCTACCGTTTGTACACTGTGGCGGTAGACCGGAATACTTTTTGAATAATCCCATGTACCAGCTTTAACAAGCTGATTCATGAATGGAATTTTTCGCGTTAACGCCAACATTAAAGCTAATGCATGGTCCGCCACTTCATTCGTGCCATAGTCAGGCACATTACAAACCTGAACGCCATATTTTGTTGCCGCTTTCAAGTCAACATTATCAACACCAACTCCGTAGCGTACAACAAACTTCAAATCTGGTAAACTAGCAAAAACTTTTTCCGTAATCGGTGCATACTGGTTAATAAATGCTACCGCACCCTGACATTGGTTAATCACATCATCCTCCGTCTTACACTGAAGCAATTCAAATGAATAACCCGCTTTTGAAAATACAGTTTGCTCTGCATCGAAATTATCATGATCACAATCTGTAATAATTACTTTTCTTTCAGTCATGTTGTCTACTACACCTCCGCAAATTTCACCATAAATAGACCGTAAACGCTGTCAATTATGTGAATTTTCAATAACGTTATGTTCATGCTTCTGCTGAAAAAGGTAAAAGTCTTACAGACTCTTAACCTTTTCCCAAACAGAATCGTCGGCATGAATGCCTTCTGTCTTACTTCTTTCACGAGCTGATGCTTGACCTTCACCAGGATATCGTACTGTCGTACCTTCTTGTATTGGAGTGCTATTTCTAAGTTGGTCTACAGTGCCTTGGATAATTGACTCCATTTGCTCCTCTGTCATAAAGCGCTTTGGATCAAACGCCATGAAGATTTGTGAACATCCTGTACAGCTTCCTTGATTAATTTCATCCATCATAGCTGTTGTGTTACCGTTTGCAAGAACAGATCCAAATAAATCTAGTAAAATCGCAAAGCTGGAACCTTTCCAGTAACCCATAGGCATAATTCTTCCAGAATCCTCAATCTTACCTGGGTCTGTTGTCACGTTACCTTCAGAATCAAATCCACCAGCAAATGGTAGCTGTTTTTCAGCTAGACGTGTTACTTGGATTTTACCCCAAGAAAATTGGCTTGCAGCCATATCTAGCAGGAATGGACCTTCTTCTCTCGGAATCCCCATACAGATTGGGTTGTTCCCGATATTTTGATTTGCAGAACCCCATGCTGGCATACAAGACTCTGTATTCGTCCAGCTAATTCCCATTAATCCTTCATTAATCATATCCAGAATATATGTACCACCGCGCATCCAGTGTGTTGTATTACGTAAAGCCACAATTCCAACACCATTTTCTTTCGCTAATTCAATCGCGCGCTGTGACGCTTTTTTCGCATTGATAATACCAATACCACGATGTCCATCATATTGTTCAACAACACCAAAACTGTTCACTAGTTCAAGCTCAGCATCAAGATTGATCCAACCCTTTTTAACGTAATTCAGAAAACGAGGAACACGGTTCAAGCCATGAGATTCAATTCCATCTCTACTGTTTTCCGTATGCACCTGTGAACAAAGCTCTGCTTGCTCTTCGCTAAGACCATTTCGTAAAAATGCTTGTTTAATTTCATGCTTCATATCCTCAAAAGCAATATACATAAATATATCCCCCTCTTTGTTTTCTGCACTTAGGATCCTTTTGTGGACCCTTTTATTGCAAGAAAATGGTTTTTTATTTAAGTAAGCCCTTACATTGCGGTTAAAAAAATATAGTTTGGCCTACTTGGTAAATCTTAAAATACATGAGTACTTGTATACAAGTATGCTAACATAGGGACAGTAAAAATAGCAATCCCCTTTTTTAGAAAATTGCAGAAATTATTTTATTAAAAGTTTTGTTAGAAACAAAGATTTTTACCCACAAAAAAACAACCCATCAAATGGATTGTCACGATTTTCTTACTCGAATAAAAATTCATCATCTAGATTTGGGCCATTGATTATCTCATCGTATTTCTCGAGTTCTTCCTGAAGGACTTTTTCGAGTTCTCTAAATTTCGTCGAGATGCTGCTTGGCGACACATCAAATTCTTCCGCAAGTTCCTCATGCGTAGAAAGACCTTCATACGGATAGATCATTTCAAGCATATAGACCAAAGCTGCCTCATAAATGCCTGTTTTGATAATCCTTGGGTTTTTGCGTTCGCAGTATTTATGCCATAGTGAAAGTCCAATTCCTACGATTTCCTCGTCATAATCGTACTCTTTCATCCGAATCTGAAACATTTCGGCGACCTCTCGCTGTTTGGAGGTCTGCCAGTGGTAATCATCCGCCGTTACTTTCGCCTTTCCGAACATAAAAACCATGAATACATCGATAAATTCATTGGACATAAACTCAACTGGACTGGTCTCACTGCTTTTTTCAAAGAGTTCAAGAATCATGTTTCGCATATCGCCCGCATATTCCGTTGGCAATTCAAGAAATGTCGGGAAAAAGATTGAATTCGCACCTGCAGGCAACAACGTTCCGAACACAAAATAGCCTGCCTCCACATCTGTTTCCATCTCATAAATTCGCACTTGATGCTGCTCACCCGTAAAAATATCCTGAACCTTCATATACGTTCTTTGCTCATCAAGCTCTGTCACGGTATATGCAGACGGTCTTGCAGCCTTCCATCTCTGTAAAAGGTCGCGTGTTCGTGGGCGGCTATATTTTGGACCGTAAATATCAACATACTCTTCCAAAATCGTTTTTCCATCAGTCGGAATCGAACTAATGATCCAAACGCGCGAAAAGAATGAAAATAAATCATAGACATCATCTGGAAGCTCATTAAAAATATCACTATACTGATCCAGAACGTCATCAAAAAACTCTTCATACAAATGGATGGCGTACTGGAACATATCATGTTGGACATCGTTCAGTTCATTTTCAACGACTTGATCAATGGAAACAACCGTAGTCCGTCCGCAGCATCTTTTATACTTTTTTCCACTTCCGCACGTGCACTGGTCATTCCGTCCCGCTACCTTCATGAATTTCATTCACCCTTCTCTGTTATCCTATGACACTATCATATCACATCTTCTGGATATATCAGTGGGTGTTGTGGCCAATTGGCGATAAATTCATTCTATTGTTAATATTTCTTATCTTACCTGTGAAAATCAGCATTATTATACTTGCTATCGGCAATGGTAGATGATTGTTTTTATTAAAATAAAGACAATCTAATAACTGGAACAAAGATTTATGGCTAATAATTAAATTTTATGGCCAATAAATGATTTTTTCGGCCGATAATCGAAAATTATGGCTGATAAACAGAATTTATGGACGATAGCGCTTCGCCTCAAATTTTGCGAGGTAAATGCACCGGGGATTTACTGTCACTAATCTCAAAATACTATCACTATCCCAGAAATACTGTCACTGTTTTAAATTTACTGTCACTAGCCGGAATACTGCCGCTATTCCAGATTTACTGCCACTAATCTCAAAATACTGCCACTAGCCCAAAAATACTGCCACTAATCAAATTTTACTGCCACTAGCCCAAATTCGCTCCCACTACCAAAAAACCGAATGCCACAAAAGGCATTCGGGTCTTCAATCTAAACCTGGATCTTCAACGTTTGTCCGATACTGAGTATGTCGCTTGTTAAGTTATTGGTTGTTTTAATGTTTGCAACGGTCGTGTTATATCGCTTGGCGATACCATACAAGGTTTCGCCGGATGCCACAGTGTGAACCACAACGTTTGTTGGGACTTTTAATACTTGCCCAATGTAGATCATGTCCGATGTTAAGTTGTTGGCATTTTTAATGGCGGTCACGGTTGTGCCATTTTTAACAGCAATTCCTGACAGCGTATCGCCCGCTACAACTGTATAATTCACCATATACACAGGTGCAGTTGTGCTAGGTTCAGGCGCAGGAGGTGGAGTTACCACATTTGCCTCGTCCGTTGGAATCCGTAAGACTTGGCCAACAAACAGTAAATCTGTCGTTAGGCCATTGGCTTCCCGCAATTCGCTTACGGTTGTATCGTTTCGATTGGCAATTCCCCAGAGTGTATCGCCTGCCGATACGGTGTACGTTTTATAGTTTTGAGTTGGCCCCGTATACACTGGTGACACGACAGGAACGGTGTTTGGCAATGTCGTCGTGTAACTGTTCCAGACATTTTTATTTTCCTGGCCTAGACTCCAGTTGCCGACACCACGAATATTATATTTGCCGACGAGCTCAAGCTTCTTACTTATGGACTCTTCATTTTCAAACCATATCGTATAAGTGCCCGGAGAAAGTGTCGTGCCGTTTATTACGGTCACGGGATCGCCTTTTTTAATCGTGATAATCGCTTTTGGCGTTTTACTCACTTCGTCAAATACAACGTTACCATTATAGCGATCAATCATCATCTGGACCTGCGTGTTCGAAATTCCGTAACCGCCATAGCTTTGACCCTCAATCCAATAGCGTCCAAAATGCGCAATGCCAAGGACAATTTTATCTGGCGCTACATTTTGCGCGAGCGCATACTGGATTGACTTTTCAACCCACGAATAACTTGCGACTGACCCAGGGTCTCCTCCCTGATAGCTCTCATCGTACGCCATAATCATGAGATAATCGGCATACTTCGCAAGACTTGTGTAGTCATATGACCCATGCCAGCCTGCTGTCCAGCCATTTGGATTCGCTGCCACCGCAACTGAAACTTCCTTTGTCGGTGGGATTTTTTCACGCAACAATCTTACAAATTCCGTATAATTTGCACGGTCAGCATCCGTCACATTTTCAATATCTACATTGACACCATCCAAGTTGTAGCGCGCGATCGCATCGGCAATTTGCTGAGCCGCAAGCTCCTTGTTTGCAAGCATGGCACGACCGACATCACGATTCCAGTGATTACTTAAAAACGGAACAACACGAATTCCTTGGCGGTGCATTGTCTCGACAAAATTCGGATCTACCTGGTAAGTAAGTTTCAGCGTTCCATCCGCGTTAATATCAAAATAACTTGGCGACACAATGTTTACCGCATGTCCTGTGGAATTTACCGTACTCACATACTGCTTCGTATTACCAAAATACATGTACCCAAGATTGACAACTTCACTCGCCGTAATCGGCAGGCGCAATGTCTGATTCGGCTGTATCGTACTACTCGTCAAATTGTTTAGCGACATCAATGCATCAACGGTTGTATTATAGCGCTTTGCCACGGCATACAAGGAATCGCCCTGCGTAACTGTGTATGAACTTAACGAAACATTCGTCACCTCACTCTTATTTCCAGCGACATCGGTTTGGATAACAGATGCCGAAGCAACCTTAGAGACATTGTCGACAAATATATCTAAGGAATAAAATCCATTTTTGTCTGCATTCGCAATTCGCGTTACCAGCACCTTCTTATTGGCATCAAAGAGGGAAACCTCCACCTTTGCATTTGCCTCAGCGGTTCCAATGACGGTATAAATGTACTGCAGGTTTTCATAACGGAAGCCATTTTTCGTTGCGATTGCATTTTCAACCACCGTATCCTTCACAATTGTTGTCGCTTCAACGATGCTTCTATTTCCAGCACGGTCAGTTTGTCGTGCTTCAAAGGTTAATGGCCCGTCCTTCAGCCCCGAAAGGTTAAAACTGGCCCGGAAAGCCCCGTTTACAACCTGAGCAGTCTGCCTCACCGTTGTCGTCCCATCGCTCACTACCATCTCAACAGTTGCGCCTTCTTCAACGCTTGAGCCCGTAATTGTAAAATTGGACATGTTCCCGCTGTTGACATAGACAGGCTTATTCGTCACTACACCGGCCGGTGCTGCTGTATCTTTTTCTAGCGTAAATGTTTGCGCTTCACCAACATTCCCTGCGTTATCTGTCGCACGGAAAGTAGCCTTGAGTTTGCCATCCCTGAGCGTACTTAGGTCAAAGATTTCCTCAAATCTGCCTTCGCCATCCGTTTCAATCTTTTTGGTAATCGCATTGACACCATCGGAAATTTCAACAACGACTGTGGCATGTGGCTCCACAACACCTCGAATTGGATACACCAAAACATTATCTGAAAAGATCGGCAGAGGTGTTTCCATCTTAATCTCGTCTGGTCCCACGGTATCCTTGATCAAAGTCTTCGTCACTGCAGGACTCACATTTCCTGCTTGGTCAACCTGGGTTAATTCAAACGACAAATCCCCATCTAAAAACTCCGTTAGGTCAACTGGCACACGGTATTCCCCGTTTTCATCTGTAGTTGCAGTGACCATTTTTTCCTGTCCATTGCCGTTAAAAATGCGAATTTGGATGTCCGTGTTTGCCTCTGCTTTTCCGAGCAGCTCGTAGTTCGCCTGGTTTTCTGTGGTGATGAAATGATCGTTGTGAAAAATGGGTGCAGTTGGCGCCTCGGTATCTTTATCAACCGTAGTATTGCTGGCATTACTTGTAATACCGGCAGCGCTCGTTTGGAACGCCGTAATCGTGAGGCTTGTGTCTAGCAAGGTGCTCACATCAACTGCGATATTGTACTCACCGTTTTCGTTTGCTGTTGTAGATGTGATAATATCAGGATTCACCCCATCAGACACTGTGATATCAACGGTTGTACCTGGCTGTGCCATACCAAAAATGTGATAACTTGATGCATTTTTACTATTAATTATCTCGGTATTGCTAATCACTGGCGGCGCAAGAGTCGTTTCCTTGATTAAGGTCGTTTGCTCAATTTTGCTACGATTTCCGTGCTCATCGATTGCACTTGCCGTGATAAAAATTTCCCCATCATTCAAGTTGCGCAGGTCAACATTGGTCCGAAACTCACCACTGTCGTTCGCTACAGCTTTTACTGTTATCTCAGGGTTTACCCCATCAGATAGAACAATTTGTACAGTGGAACCTGAGTCGGCCATCCCAACCAACGTATAGCTATTCGCATTTTGTGTCGTAACCGTTTGCCCTGTATCAAGTACAGGCTCACCTACGAAAGTGTCTTTTGTTACGGTTACCTGCTGCTGTTGCGAACTATTTTGAGCTTCATCAGTGGCGGTTGCAGTAACCATGATCGCTCCATCCTTTAGACCTGATAAATCTAAATTTGTCCGAAACTCACCATTCGCACCTGTTGAAGTCATCGTTTCTACGGCTGTGTTCACACCATCTGTGGCGCGAATCGTAATGGTTGAGTTTGGCTCCGCTGTTCCTGCAAATGTATATCCGTTCGCATTTTCATTCGTGATGCTCGCAAGTTCCTGAAAAACGGGTGCATCAATAGTGGTATCTTTTTTCACTGTTAGTTTTGTTATACCACTTTCGTTACCAAATGAATCCACGGCCTTTGTGGTGATTGCAATTGGGCCATCACGCAATTGACCAAGGTTAACTAACGCACTAAATTCTCCTTTTTCATTCGCCAGTACCTCAGTGGTAATTGGTGTATTCACTCCATCAAAAAAGACAATTTGCACTCGCGACGCAGGCTCAGCCGTACCTCTTACAGGATAAGCAGACGTAGATTGACTATTGATGATTTGCGTATTAACCATGGTTGGCGCATCTATTTTTGTGTCTTTTTTAATGGTTTGGATTGCTTCCGTGCTCTTGTTTCCTGCTTCATCCGTCGCTGTTGCTGTGATTGTTAGTGAGCCATCCTGGAAACCGGAAAGATCAATTCCTGTCTGAAACGCACCATTTCCATCTGCTTTAACCTGAATCGTCTTTGGCTCGTTAACTTCGTTAGTTATTCGAAGCGTTACTAACGCGTTTGCCTCGGTCGTACCCGTCACCTTAAGATTTGATTGATTCGTTGTTGAAACCAATGGAATTGACGCAAGTGTAGGCACGATTGGTGCAGTAGTGTCTGCAGGCGGTGACTCAGGCTCTTCTGGTACAACGGTTGGCTCCTCTGGTGGAGGCAACGGTGCTTCTGGAGCATTCACCTCCCCCGGTATCGCCAACACCTGGCCGATCGATAAATTTGTTGAAGATAAATTGTTTGCTGCTTGTATATCGCCTACCGATACGCCAAATCGTTGCGAAATACTATATAAAGTATCGCCTGCCACAACCGTATACGATGTAGCCGGAGCTGGATTTGTCGGTGCAGGTTCTGGTTCAGTCGGTGTAGGTGCCGTTTCCTCAGGCTGTACTTGGCTCGTCGTCCCTGGAACCTTCAATACCTGCCCAATGCTAAGCACATTTGTCGTCAAATGATTAAGTGACTTCAACTGATCAACGGTCGTACCAACTTTTACAGAAATCCCATACAACGTATCGCCCGCTTTAACCGTGTAGGTTGATGTTTCCGTCGTTGGTGCCGGTGTAGGTATAGTTTCTCCGACGGGTGGTGTTGCAATTGTCCCTTCTGTCGGCGGTGGTGTTGCTACTGTCTCTTCAGCTGGCGGTGGTGTAGTCGTACTTGCCGCCTGGAGTTGCGGAATTCTCAGTTTTTGGCCAATCATCAGCATGTCAGATTTTAATTGGTTTGTACTACGAATTTGGTCTACTGTCGTGTTATATCGCTTGGCGATACTATACAATGTATCGCCTGAGCTTACAGTATATGTAAAGAACGGTAGCCTTAGTTGTTGACCGACAAATAGCATATTTGATGTAAGGCCATTGATTTTTTTGATTGAATCGACCGATACATTGTAACGAGTTGCAATCGAGTAAAGCGTATCACCCGCTTTTACTGTGTACATATCATAGACGGACTGTGTTTGCCCACTAGTAGTTTGCGCCCCCACATTTGGCGCGGTTGCTCCTAAGTAAAAAGTGGTGATTAGCATCGATCCCGCTATCACCTTTGCCATCCTAACCGGCAGGTGCGGGAATTTTTCTTTTGCAAGATGACGAATTTGTGTGTTCAGTTCCTTTCTTTCCTCATGAATATGGTTGCCAAACTCAGAGGCAAACTCTGTCATATGAGACTCCACATAGACAACTAGTATATATTCATTATTATTTTTTTCTAGCTTATACCCTCGAATCTCCAAACGAAACACCTCCTAATCAAATGCGCCCTGGCTTATTTGCGCCCGATTTTTTAGGCCCACACGATGTGGGTCACAAAGACGTTGCAACAGGATGTTGCGCTCTTAGTCTTTGGTCTTTACTCGAAAGGTTTCCTCTAAAAAATCGCGGCATCCGCCGGAGGCCCGTTATTCAGACAGATTCGAATCCACTGAATAACGTTGATACTTCTCGTCTTAGTTTCTCAACTTCCCTCTTATTCATTCCTTTTTTTAGACTTTCGACCAGTTTACCCCTATAAAAAACACCCGACTCATCCAAGTCAGGTGTCTGCTCTCTACGATATATTTTTCTTCGTATCAAATGGTGGTTCGGCCTTCATGCTTTGTGGCAGCATTTGAATCGAGTCTATGACACTATCAAGCTTTGTTTCGATTCGATGCAGCAGATAGAATGTCACGACGACTGGAAAGCCAACCTCCTGGATAAAAGGCAGTAGCTGATCCACCCCATTTTCCTCCTTTCTAAAAGTAAAGCCAACTCTCAAAAGAGAGCTGGCTCCAATTTCATTACAATTGAACTTCTTCAACATTGCGCTCTACAATACGTGCGCCTTTTTTTGCTACAATTGGTCCACCAGATGTTAGGAACGCATCCGTCGCTACGATTAAATCCATTGCTGCATTGACAGCTTGTACATCTACTGGTTCCACTGGATTTTCAATCGAAACGGTTGCTGTTTTCCCACCCAAATTCGTAAACTGCATTTCTAGTGTTTTTGCCATTCGTTACTCCCCCTTTCTTAAAATTCAACATAAAGATTACTCTGCAGTGCCTACTAACATAAAGCTATCGTTACGCTCAATGTCAGATAGTTCTAATGTTTGAAGACCGATGATTGCTGTTGCAACTGCATGTAAATCATCCGCAGATACAGAAGGGTTAATGTTGTTATAGTTTTTGTTTTTATAGATAAGCTTACCCTTACTGTCCACACCGTTTTCAAACACAAGACGTAACTGTGTATCTAGAATCTCTTGTTTTGCTGCCATGTCCCTCACCTCCTTTACACTATTGTTATAGAGGGGGAAGGGGCAAAAAGGGGCATCATTTAAAAGAAATTTAGGCAAAAAAAATACCTCCACTAGGGAGGCCAACAAAAATATATAACAAAGGGGGGGAATACATTATACAGCATGACCCCTTTTCACCCATCTTATACCTAAAAAAGAAAAAATTATTGGAGGTCCCATTAAATTCCCCCTATTGGCTCATACTAATCGTACATTTGCATGTCGCTGAGGTGTACGTATGATATCTATTTTTATGTCTGAACTCAATATTGCATACTCTCTATTTTCCATTTTCATTGCGCTTTCTGCGAGCATCATTTGCTTTGATATCGCGTTAAACCTAGTCCCGAAGTCTACTAAACGAAACGAGATCATTTGGCTTCTACTCGCTACCCTAACCTTTAGCCTTGGAACCAAGACAGCTTATGTCGTCGGAATTTCTGGTCTTTTCGAATTTTCTACTGTGAATTTTCGGATTGCGGCATTCTGTGTATCTTTTATGGTGATGTTCATAACGAGCTTTTTAGGATTAAAATTACTATTAAATCGGAATACTCCGTATCTTGTACCGGCAACCTTATTTACAATCGGAAACAGTGCTGCCTATTTTATCATCATCGTATCAAACAGTGCCTTCACTCTGTCTTTTTATAATAAATGGTTTTTATTTAGCGTGCTTACTAGCCTCATTCTTAACACGGTTGCCAGCTACCTAGTTAAGCAGAAACTACTTAAAAACCATTCGGTGAAAATAGGATTAATCGGTGTGTTATTTGGAATTTCCATGATAAGCATTCATCTGCTCTCGATAAAAGGACTTCAGCATGTGATAACATACGATGATCAAGTCTATACGAGCAATGTTATTGTGCCATTCCTTTTATTAAGTGTATTTTTGTTTATGTTCATTGCATTAATCGGCAATAGGTATCATCAAAGACTACTTGCTGAACAAAGAAAATTAGCAAGTCAGGAGCGCTATTATCGCTCCCTCTATGAGTTAAATTCGCTTGCAATTATCATGATGGACCTTAAGGGAACCATTATTGATTTAAATCTAACTGCAGAAAACCTTGCAGAGATGAAAAAAGAAGAAATGATCGGAATGCATTATCTACAATTCATACCTGAACATGACCAAGCATTTGCGAAACGGCAATTTGAGAAAACGTTGACAGGTGAAGTGGTTGAGTATGAAGTTCAAATGTACAATTCTTCTGGTGAAATCATAGATTTAACTGTCAGAAATATTCCAATTTCTGTCGATCATAAGATTCATGGAATCTACGGGATGATTAAAGACATCTCAGAAGAAAAAAGAAATCTGGAAAAGGTTCAATTCATGGCTTATCATGCCCCCCTCACAAATCTGCCGAACAAACGAAAGCTTAGTGAGGATATGGCCAAAAACATGGCGGAACAAATCCCTTATAGCCTTGTATACCTTGATTTAAATGAATTTAAAAAGACAAATGACCGCTACGGACATTTAGCTGGAGATGCTGTTTTAGTTGAGGTCGCCAACCGACTTAGGGAAACAAAGGATCACGGTGCTGCCTATCATATCGGTGGAGATGAATTTGCCGTTGCTTTTTCAGTTGTGAATAAAGAAACGCTAAAAAAAATGGTCATTCAAATTGCAGATAAAATTCGCCTGCCGATCACCTTTCAAGAGTTTACTTTAGAGGTTTTTGCTAGTATTGGGATTGCACGTTTCCCATTTGATGCTAGAAACGTAGAAGAATTACTTCAGAAGGCAGACCTTGCGATGTATGCATCAAAGGAAATTGACGGAAGTGACATTGTGTTTTATCACGAAACTCTCTTAAAAAAGGTCGAGGAACGCTTTCTTCTTGAGCAGAACTTAAAAGAAGCCCTTGAGAAAAATCAATTTGAGCTGTATTATCAACCACAATTTGAAATCCAAACAGGCACTTTTCGTGGCGCAGAGGCTTTATTACGCTGGAATCACCCTGATAAAGGTTTGGTTAGTCCAGATGTCTTTATCCATGTGTTGGAGGAAACAGGCCTAATTGTAGATGTCGGTGAGTGGGCGATTACTCAAGTGTTAGAATCGATTCATTCATGGGCAAAAGCAGGTTTTACGATCGGAAAAGTTTCGGTAAACATCTCAGCAAAGCATTTTGAAAAGCAGAATCTCTTTCGTTTTATCCAGGATGTGAACTCAGGAGGAACTGCCTGTCTCAGTTGCTTAGACATCGAAATCACAGAAAGCGCCTTACTCAATTTGGAAAAATCAATTGATCATGTCCTGCAATTGAAGAAACTAGGAATCAGCATCAGTCTTGACGATTTCGGCACAGGCTATAGCTCCCTTAATGTACTTCACCAATTGCCAATTGATTTTGTGAAAATTGACCAATCTTTCATCAAAGCATTTAATAAAGACGCTAAAAGCATCATCACAATGATCATCCAAATGTCTAATAATCTGAACGTCAAGGTCGTCGCCGAGGGCATTGAAACAAAGGAACAACTCGACTTCCTCATCCAAGAAGGCTGCAGCTATGGCCAAGGCTACTATTACGGCAAGCCACTCCCAAAAGCAGAATTCGAAAAAAAATGGCTAAAAAAATAAGTGGGTCACAGGGACAGGTCCCTTGTCCCACCATTTTTTTACAATAAGGGTGTGTTTCTTAAGTCCCACCAAATATAAAAAATGGTGGTCCTCTTTGTAAGAGACCACCCCCAAAATCCGATTATAAGAAGAGCTGTGATAGAAGCTTTATCCAACCAAAAAACGCGATCCACAAGGGAATGCTCAATGTTGTTCCCCACACCATACCAACAGCTAATTGATTCGTATTCTCTTCCATCACTTCGCCCCCTTCATTTCTCTTATGAACATTATAACGGAAAAATGATAACGTTTTCATAAAAACTTACCAACAAATTATGCCAAAATAATTCAAAAAGGAGCTTTCGCGTTAGACCCAAAGCTCCCTTTTAGACGTCGTTATCGCTGTCGCTCCTGCCTCAAGTGCTCTTTGGACATCGTCTTTCGTCCGAATGAGACCACCTGCTAGCACTGGAATGTTCAATGTTTCTTTGACCTCTTTAATCATCCAAGGCATGGCTCCTGGCAGCACCTCAATGTAGTCGGGTTTATTTTTTCCAATCAACTTATAGCTTTTTTCAAGAGCATGCGTATCAATTAAAAACATCCGCTGAATCGCAAAAACTCCCTTTTGCTTCGCCTTTAGGATGACACTTGATTTTGTCGAAATCAGCCCATACGGTCGAAACTCCTGGCAAATAAATTCGGTTGCATACTCATCACTTTTTATCCCCTGTACCATATCCACATGATAGATCATCTTCTTCCCATGTTCCCTTGCCATTCGATTAATATTTTTCAGCTGAGCGATGTGAGTTTCCGTGAAAATCCCAATTTCATATTTGCTTTTTAAAAAGGACTCGAATTCCTTCATCGTTGTAGACGCGGGCAATATCTGTTGATCCAACTGTCTCACCTCTTTCTTCCGTCTTTTATAAGTAGTATACACTCCCTTCACCTATTGAAAAACAGCAAAAAAAGACCCTACTCACACTGGAGCAGGGCAAAAGAGAAAAAAGTCTACAGGTAAAAAATTTATAGTCAAATGTAGAAAACTCCATTCCCTACATTAACTAACAAGAATGAATAACTAGTTTAACATGAAATTATCCAATGTAGTATTTTACTATAATTATATACTAACAATGTATTAGAAAAATGTATATTGGGAAAATCGATGTAATTTTATAGCGATTATTGGGGTATTTTTAGGGTAACTTTCCTAAAACAGGCCTTTTTTGATGATATTTGTCTAAAAATGCATAAAAATTTTAATTTTTTTCTACAAGTTTCCACATTTTATGCAAAGTGGACATGCTATCCTATAACTATAAGTTTCAGATAATTCTAAAATTAAGACAGTAAATAGAGATCACTATTAAGATTAGGGGAGGAGTTCTAAAAGTGTCTTATTATACGTTTAAAGAAATCTGGACACCCTTAAGTATCATCGGAGTTCGCTTTTACAAACGACTCCAAGATCGGATTTATTTCATACGAGTCAAAAACGGTCCACGCCGTCCATTTCTAACCCGATTCAGTAAAACCAGCGCTAGAGTTTAAGCTCTAGCTTTTTTTATTGTCTGAGGGACACAGGGACAGGTCCCTTGTCCCACATGCGCGGGACGAGGGACCTGTCCCCCTGACCCATAAAGTTATTCTGTTCTTGTACTAGGACAACTTTCCGAGGGCATATCCATATTAGTAAACAAGCTTAAGGAGGCTTTTGTTTATATATGAGACGACGACGCGGCGTGCCGATTCAACTGATCCTAGTTTCAGTTGGGGCCATTCTGATTGTGATTCTATTTTTTTCAATGTTTCGTTCATCACCGGAGGAGGATGCAAAGGAGATTGTCCACTCCTTTTATAAATTTGAGCAAGATGCGGATTTTGGCAGCTCATGGGAATTGTTCCATCCCCTGATGCAGGAGCGGTTTGAAAAAGCCGACTACATCCAGCAGCGCAATCATGTCTTCGTGGGTCACTTCGGGACCGATACCTTCAAATATACGGTAGAGGAAGTTGAACATCTCAAAAGCTGGCAAATGGCCAAAAACACTAAAACTTTTCAAGACGTCTATAAAGTGCCCATCACCCAAACATACAAAAGCGCATACGGCACCTTCACCATCCACCAAGACGTCTTCGTTGTAAACGAAAACGGCAACTGGACGATTTTGTGGTCGTATCATTAGGGGTGGTGACTGAACCACGGGGCCGATTCTCGTCGTTTTCGCATATGGCGGACAGTGTGCGAAGGATGAAGGACTCTATCAGGAGATTTCGCCGCGCTTATAGGGACTCTATGAGTCTCTTTTTTGCTTGAAAATGCCTCATCCCGAGGGAACATTTTTTGTCAGGGGCAAGGGACCTGTCCCCGCGACCCACTGGCAACTCCGAACCATAGTGGATTTTGGGGTATCGGACAAAATTGTGAATATATCGGACAGAGTTTCCCAGATATCGGACATTGCCCGAATTTTATCGGACATAACTCTACTTATAT
>NZ_JCAXEW010000027.1:0-67745 GCF_059759275.1 Ferdinandcohnia sp. GQ5 | reverse complement strand
CATTATGGTTGGTCTTTTTTTATTTTCCAAAACCGAGAGATTTTGTGGTGTAAAAGAAGTTTTTACGGAAATAAGGCTATCAATTAGAATAGGTCGGGTTTCGAGGAGCAAAGAGTTCAAGGAAGCAAGGGAGCGACAACCGGAATGTACTATGTACATGAGGATTGGAGTGAGCGCAGCTGACGCAGAAATCTGCCGCTCATCAGAAGCCGACCACCGAACCACGGAAGTTAAGCTCTTGCGCCGATGGTAGTTGGGGCATTGCCCCTGTGAGAGTGGGACGTCGCTAGGCAATTAAGAGATCAACCGTTATGGTTGGTCTTTTTTTGTGCATAGAAAAATAGTAAAGAAACCGGTACATTAATGGTATATCGCAAACGGCCTAAACGGTATATCAACATATCGAGAAACAACAAATAGTATAACGAAAATGGCTTAATCGGTATATTGCCATATCGCAAAACGATAAGTGCTATACCGCAAATGGCTTATTCGGTATATCGCCATATTGAGAAACGATATTGTTATACCGCAAACGGCCTAAACGATACATCACCAGGTCGCAAAACGATAAATGGTATATCGCAATCAGCATATAAACGATACACCAACAGTACGGATGAGCCTCTATTGATTTACTTTAAACATACTATACCAATATATCTCAGAATCCCCATAACCCGCCCATTTTCAATCTTACCACCCATAAACCATGTTAAATTTTACATACTAATGAATATCAATAATTTATATCAGTTTGTTTATGATAAAAATGTCATAGTTATAAGTATTAATTACTATTCTAAAAAAATGGGTCCTAAGAAATCATAATTTAATTGATGAATCGTATAATTATAAAACACTAAATTTTTTCTTGTTTAAAAAAGGGGATTTAGGTTGCCTATCGAATACCTATACCTTATAAAAGGTTTTTGCATATACATAAAAAGGGAGGATGTAACATGATTGATTTTATTGCATCGTTCCAAACAGAAGAATTTTTAACGATGTCGATACGGATTTTTTTAGCCGCGTTATTATGCGGGTTAGTCGGCTTGGAAAGAGAGGTACATAAGCACCCTGCTGGGTTTCGTACCCATTTGCTAGTTGGAGTCGGCTCCTGTTTAATGATGTTAATGTCAATTTACGGGTTCCAGCCTTATTTAGAAATGAGTACAAACGTACGTTTTGATCCAGCCCGGATTCCTTCCTATGTGATAAGTGGTATTGGATTTTTGGGTGCCGGTACTATTCTTGTAAGGGATGCAACGGTTCGGGGGTTAACAACTGCTGCCTCCATTTGGGTGGTTGCCGGTCTTGGGTTAATTATCGGATTAGGCATGTATGCTCCTGCCATATTAACAACAATCGTTGTTTTACTGAGTCTAATTTTCCTTAATCGATTTGAGGAATTCTTCTTTAAATCCAGAAAAAGAAAAGTTGTTCATATCATTATCAATGAAGATATTTCATCATTTTCTGCAATCTTACAACTATTTAAAGATAATGGTTACCGGGTAAGGGATTTTAACATTAAGTACTCGAAGGATAAAATTAATAATAATTGCCAGTACACGATTGATGTTGAGGTCGGAAGTAAAAACGAACGTTTGCGATTGTATGAAGAATTGTCAAAACAAGAAATGGTGCAAAAAATTTTCTGATTTGGTGTTTAGAGGGGTACTAAATTTGGAAAGTATAGGATAGTAAATGCCTTGAAAATGATTGCCTAAATAATTTTGACGTTCGATTTGAAAAGCGAAACAGTTGAAAAATTAGTGCGGTCATTTTATATTATAGTTATAGTCAAATATAGTCAAAGTCAAGGTGAGGTGTGGTCATAATGAGGAATATATCTGATATCATCGAACAATATCTTAAAAGTGTTCTTGATACAAGTGATCGAGCTATTGTTGAAATAAAAAGAAGTGAGATTGCCGATAAATTTGAATGTGTCCCATCTCAAATTAACTATGTAATAAATACACGATTTACTTTAGAGAGAGGCTATTTAGTTGAAAGTAAACGAGGTGGTGGGGGTTATATTCGTATTATGAAGGTAAAAACGAATAATGATTCTCAGTTGATTAATCAACTCGTTCGCCTTATAGACAAACGGATTTCTCAAACGAGTGCAGAAGATGTCATTTTGCGTTTAATTGAGGAGGAAGTAATCTCGAAAAGAGAGGCGAAGATCATGCTAAGTGTAATTGATCGTTCCGTCTTGTTTATTGAGCTTCCTCATCGGGATGAGTTGAGAGCACGCATGCTAAAGGCAATGCTAACATCCCTCATGTATAGATAATAAGTTAAAGCCACCGGCGAATGCCACGATTTCTTAAAGGTAATTTTTCGAGCATAGGATTAAAGACTAAGAACGCCACATCCTGTGGCAACGTCTTTGTGACCCACTTCGTGTGGGCCTAAAAAAATCGGGCACAAATACGCCAAGGCGCATTTGATTAAGTAGGAAGGTGCTTACCATGATATGCCAAGAATGCAATCAACGTCCTGCCACATTACATTTTACAAAGATTATTAACGGTGAAAAGACAGAGGTTCATATATGTGAACATTGTGCTCAAGAAAAAAGTGAGATGTTTATGTTTCCAGGCACATCTGGCTTTTCAATAGATAACTTATTAGCAGGACTTCTACAATTTGAACCACTTGCAGGTTCAAAGCAAAATGCTTTTCAACAAAATGAGATTTTACAATGTAGTAACTGTAAAATGACTTTTCAACAATTTGCAAAGGTAGGTCGGTTTGGCTGCTCGCATTGCTATCCAACCTTTGAAAAACAACTTACCCCAATCTTAAAACGTCTGCATAGTGGTAATACACATCATACAGGGAAAATACCAAAACGAATCGGAGGCTCCTTCCATATCCGGAAAGAGATTGAACAATTAAAGCATAAGATGCAGGAGTATATTTCCCTAGAGGAATTTGAAAAGGCTGCAGAAGTTCGTGACCACGTAAGGGCTTTAGAGAAAAAGCTAGGTGGTTACAAAGAGGGGGATGTATAATCAATGTCACTTGAACATTTTATCAATCAAGCCTTAAGCTCTTGGATGAGTCAAGAAGGGCCGGATTCGGATATTGTCTTAAGTTCAAGGATCAGGCTTGCTCGAAATTTGAAAAATGTCCCCTTTTCAACGGTGTATTCAAATGAAGAAGCTCAACAAATTGTGGAAGTCTTCCAAAAGGGCTTTTCAGGGAAGAGTTTTCCTTCAATTGGAGAAATGGAATTATTAAAAATGATGGAGCTCCAACCAATTGAAAAGAGGGTACTTGTTGAAAAACATTTGATTAGTCCACATTTAGCTGAGGACTCTACGTATGGAGCTTGTCTTTTATCTGAAAATGAAGAAATTAGCATTATGATTAATGAAGAAGACCATATTCGAATACAATGTTTATTCCCAGGGTTACAATTATCGGAAGCTTTACGGGTTGCAAACAACCTGGATGATTGGATTGAAGAGCATGTCGATTACGCGTTTGATGAAACAAGAGGTTATTTAACCAGCTGCCCGACGAATGTAGGGACTGGGATACGTGCATCTGTGATGATGCATCTGCCAGCACTTATCTTAACTCATCAAATGAGTAGAATTATCCCGGCAATCAATCAACTTGGCCTTGTTGTAAGAGGAATATATGGTGAAGGCAGTGAGGCGTTAGGAAATATTTTTCAAATTTCAAACCAAATTACGCTTGGAAAGACGGAAGAAGATATTGTTGAAGATTTAGAGAGTGTTGTTGCTCAGTTGATTGCGCAAGAACGTTCTGCACGAGAAGCTTTGGTAAAAACCTCTAATATTCAGTTGGAGGACCGAGTATTCCGTTCCTATGGGGTTTTAGCTAATAGTCGGATCATTGAATCGAAGGAAGCAGCTAAATGTTTATCAGATGTCCGATTAGGTATAGATCTTGGCTATATAAAAGATATATCAAGAAGTATCCTTAATGAACTCATGGTTTTAACACAACCTGGATTCCTACAATCATATGCTGGTGGGGCATTAAGGCCAAATGAAAGAGACGTTAAAAGAGCGTCTATCATTCGAGAAAGATTGAAGCTAGAAAATAATAAGACTACCGACATGGAGGGTGATGGGTTATGATGTTTGGCAGATTTACTGAGCGTGCACAGAAGGTATTGGCTTTAGCTCAAGAGGAAGCTGTGCGATTAGGGCATAACAATATTGGAACTGAACATGTATTATTAGGTCTTATTCGAGAAGGCGAAGGAATCGCTGCTAAGGCCTTACTTGCACTAGGATTAGGTCCCGAAAAAATTCAAAAAGAGGTCGAGGCTTTAATTGGCCGTGGTCAAGAGGGATCACAGACAATTCATTATACTCCGCGTGCGAAAAAGGTAATCGAGTTATCAATGGATGAGGCTCGGAAGCTTGGTCACTCTTATGTAGGTACAGAGCATATTCTACTGGGATTAATTCGTGAAGGGGAAGGCGTCGCTGCACGGGTATTAAACAATTTAGGTGTGAGCTTAAATAAAGCTCGTCAGCAGGTTCTACAGTTATTGGGAAGCAATGAGTCATCATCGGGGCATCATGGTGGAGGTTCTACAAATGCCAATACACCTACCCTAGATAGTTTAGCCCGTGATTTAACTGCGATTGCAAGAGAAGGCAGCCTAGATCCAGTTATTGGCCGTAGTAAAGAAATTCAACGTGTGATTGAGGTACTAAGCCGTCGTACGAAAAACAACCCAGTTCTAATCGGGGAGCCTGGTGTTGGTAAAACGGCAATTGCAGAAGGTTTAGCCCAGCAAATTATCAATAATGAGGTACCAGAAACGCTTCGTGATAAGCGAGTAATGACCCTTGATATGGGTACCGTGGTTGCGGGTACAAAATACCGTGGGGAATTTGAAGACCGCTTAAAAAAGGTAATGGATGAAATACGCCAAGCTGGTAATATCATTTTATTTATAGATGAACTTCATACCCTAATCGGAGCAGGTGGAGCAGAAGGAGCAATTGACGCGTCAAATATCCTAAAACCATCACTTGCTCGCGGTGAACTTCAATGTATTGGTGCTACCACATTAGACGAATACCGAAAGTATATCGAAAAGGATGCCGCGCTAGAGCGACGCTTCCAACCAATTCAAGTGGATGAACCAACTGTCGAAGAATCTATTTTAATTTTAAAAGGATTACGCGACCGTTATGAAGCGCATCATAGAGTATCAATCTCAGATGAGTCTATCATTCAGGCTGTTAAACTGTCAGATCGCTATATTTCAGACCGTTTTCTACCAGATAAAGCAATTGATTTGATTGATGAGGCTGGTTCAAAAGTTCGTCTTCGTTCCTATACTGCACCACCAAATTTAAAGGAGCTTGAACAAAAGCTTGAAGAGGTTCGCAAGGAAAAGGATGCGGCGGTTCAAAGTCAAGAGTTTGAAAAAGCTGCATCATTACGTGATTCCGAGCAACGTCTACGTGAACAGTTAGAAGAAACGAAGAAAAACTGGAAGGAAAAGCAGGGGCAAGAGAACTCTGAGGTTACTGTAGATGATATCGCAATGGTCGTATCAAGCTGGACCGGTGTCCCTGTATCTAGACTAGCACAAACTGAAGCGGATAAATTATTAAATATGGAAGAAATCCTTCACTCACGAGTAATCGGTCAGGAAGAGGCGGTTAAAGCTGTTTCCAAG
Organism: Ferdinandcohnia sp. GQ5; assembly: GCF_059759275.1. Lineage (NCBI taxonomy): Bacteria > Bacillati > Bacillota > Bacilli > Caryophanales > Bacillaceae > Ferdinandcohnia > Ferdinandcohnia sp. GQ5. The sequence goes on along the minus strand of NZ_JCAXEW010000027.1, from coordinate 62,050 downwards.
GCAGTTAGACGTTCACGTGCAGGATTAAAAGATCCGAAGCGCCCAACGGGTTCATTTATTTTCCTTGGTCCAACGGGTGTAGGTAAGACAGAACTGGCTCGTGCTCTAGCTGAATCTATTTTCGGTGATGAAGATGCGATGATTCGTGTAGATATGTCTGAGTACATGGAGAAGCATTCCACATCTAGACTAGTGGGTTCACCTCCAGGGTATGTCGGCTATGAAGAGGGCGGCCAATTAACTGAAAAAGTGCGTAGAAAGCCATACTCTGTCATATTACTGGATGAAATTGAAAAGGCACATCCAGATGTATTCAATATTTTACTTCAAGTGCTTGAGGATGGACGTTTGACTGATTCAAAGGGGCGCACCGTTGATTTTAGAAATACGATTTTAATTATGACTTCAAACGTCGGAGCTAGCACATTAAAGCGTAACAAATATGTTGGCTTTGCCCTTGAAAGTGAAAAACAAGATTATAAAAACATGAAGGATAAGGTAATGGAGGAATTGAAGAAAGCGTTCCGCCCAGAATTCCTTAACCGTATTGACGAAATCATCGTCTTCCATTCACTAGAGAAGAAGCATCTGAAGGAAATTGTAACACTCATGTCAGATCAGTTAACGAAACGTCTAAAAGAGCAAGACTTTGAGCTTGAGTTAACAGAAGCGGCAAAAGACCGAATTGCTGAAGAAGGTTATGACCCTGATTATGGGGCACGCCCATTACGTCGTGCTATTCAAAAACAAATTGAAGACCGTTTGTCTGAAGAGTTATTACGCGGTAAAATAGAAAAAGGAAAGAAAATTGTAATGGACTTCAATGACGGAGAATTTGTGATTCAAACGAAAGAAGTCGAAGAAACTAAAGAAACAGTGAAATAACATGTAATTTGTAAAAGAGGTATACATTATCTAGTTTGTGTATACCTCTTTTTTCTAAATAATGCTTAGCTCTAGGCACCAACGGCTCAAGGATACAAGCTAATCGCTTCTAAAGGAAAAAAGTCCTTCTTTCAGCGCTTATCTTGTGCTTGTCGCCGGTTAGAGGCGCCTTGTGCTTCTAATAAAGAAAGGATTAATGACGATGGCAAAAACAAAAACGAAATTCACCTGTCAATCCTGTGGCTATGAAACACCAAAATGGATGGGAAAATGTCCCGGATGTGGTTCATGGAATTCATTAGTCGAGGAAACTTTGCATAAGCCAGCTAGAAAAGGTGCTTTTACTCATTCAAGTCCCACAGTTCAGCGAAAGCCTTCACCAATCACTTCAATCGAGTCAGAAAATGAACCAAGAATGTATACAGAAAATAAAGAATTTAATCGCGTACTTGGTGGCGGGATCGTCAGGGGTTCACTTGTCCTAATTGGGGGAGACCCAGGTATAGGAAAGTCTACACTACTGCTACAAGTATCCTCTCAATTAGCCAAACAAGACAAGGTTTTATATATTTCCGGAGAAGAATCGGTCAAGCAAACTAAGCTACGATCTGATCGCCTAGGTGTTTCCTCTGATCAATTGTATGTCTTAGCGGAAACGGACCTCGAATTTATTTCCCAGACAATTTCTGAGCTTAAACCTTCTTTTGTAGTCATTGACTCCATTCAGACGATTTATCACTCTGATATTGCCTCTGCTCCTGGTAGTGTGTCACAGGTACGTGAATGTACAGCAGAGTTAATGCGAATAGCAAAAACAAATGGGATTGCTATTTTTATCGTTGGTCATGTTACGAAAGAGGGAAATATTGCAGGCCCACGTTTGTTGGAGCATATGGTGGATACTGTTCTTTACTTTGAAGGGGAACGTCATCATACATACCGTATTTTACGTGCAGTTAAAAACCGTTTTGGTTCAACCAATGAAATGGGTATATTTGAGATGAAAGAAACAGGCCTTGAAGAGGTGGCAAATCCATCTGAAATTTTTCTGGAAGAGCGTTCTGCAGGATCCGCAGGATCAACGGTTGTTGCATCAATGGAAGGGACACGACCCGTTCTCGTTGAAATTCAGGCTTTGATTTCACCAACTAGCTTTGGAAATCCACGACGAATGGCAACTGGGATTGACCATAACCGGGTTTCGTTATTAATGGCGGTATTAGAAAAAAGAGCTGGTTTTCTTTTACAAAACCAAGATGCTTATTTGAAGGTTGCGGGTGGAGTGAAATTAGATGAACCAGCAATTGACTTAGCTGTTGCTTTAAGTATTGCTTCAAGTTTCAGAGATCAAGCTACAAATCCGGCGGACGTTATTATAGGAGAGGTTGGACTAACCGGTGAGGTAAGAAGAGTTTCTCGTATTGAGCAGCGGGTCCAGGAAGCAGCAAAGCTTGGTTTTAAACGAGTAATCCTTCCTGAACGTAATCTTGGTGGATGGACCATTCCAAAGGGCATTGAAGTTATCGGCGTAAGTGATATTAGGCAGGCTATTCAACATACACTAGGATAGTTTAAATTGTGCTATAAAAAATCGAGTGAAAATGAAACATCTTTGCTTCTTTTTACGTATAGTAAGTGTGAACAAATGGACATACCACTTTCCTGATGTGCAGCTTAAGCTAAATATTTTTTTATAGGAGCAGTAATAATTTTAGAAGGATATAAAAATAATATATAGGTATCGTTTACACGTCTATGTCATTCTGTTTACATTTTGAAAAAAGCTATTTATTGTAGGTTTCAATTATTATAAAGTGATTATAATGAATAGGAGGAGGTGAAGGAATGTTAAAACGTATTGTGCAGCTATTTTTTCTAATCGTCGGAGGTATGCTTGGGATAGTATATCTACCTGATTTACTTAAGCTGTTAAATATCGACAATATTCCATACTTAAATAACTCATATACGCTTGCGATTTTAGGTGCTATTATATTATTTATTATTACTTTTTGGTTAGTAGATTATATCGTAGGTCTAATTAAATGGCTTGAAGAGTCATTGATCAAAGCTCCTGTTACAGATGTGTTATTTGGAAGCCTAGGTTTAATTTCGGGGTTAATTGTTGCGTTTTTAATTGTGATTCCATTGGACCGTATTACATTTTCAGTTGTAAATGCCGTGCTTCCTATTTTCATAACCCTGCTTTTGGGATACTTAGGATTCCAGGTTGGTTTCAAAAAGCGGGATGAGCTTGTGAACTTATTCTCTATTAACCGTGCTGGGAAGAAAAAGGGCTTAGAGGACGAGGAAGTTAACCAACAGGCCAAAAAACTTAAAATTTTGGATACAAGCGTAATCATTGATGGACGTATTGCAGATATTTGCCAAACGGGATTTCTTGAAGGAACCATCGTCATTCCACGATTTGTTTTAGAGGAACTTCAGCATATTGCGGATTCTTCAGACGTGTTAAAGCGAAACCGTGGGAGAAGAGGTTTGGATATTTTAAACCGAATTCAAAAAGAACTATCAATTAAGGTAGATATTTATGAAGGTGACTTTGACGATATACAAGAGGTTGATAGTAAGTTAGTGAAACTTGCGAAATTAACGATGGGTGTAGTCGTGACAAATGACTTTAACCTTAACAAGGTTTGTGAGCTTCAGAATGTGGCAGTTTTGAACATTAATGACTTAGCAAATGCTGTGAAACCAGTTGTGTTACCGGGTGAAGAATTGAGTGTGCAGGTCATTAAGGATGGAAAAGAACATAATCAGGGTGTTGCTTACTTAGATGACGGCACAATGATTGTCGTTGAAGAAGGTCGCGATTATATCGGAAAACGCATTGATGTACTTGTAACGAGTGTTTTACAAACATCAGCGGGTCGAATGATTTTCGCAAAACCAAAGTTGCTTGAAAAAGCTTTATAATTTAATACTTAAACATCGATAGGGGCGCTACGTGGTGAATTATCAGGTTATAATTCCTGCTGCAGGTCAAGGAAAGAGAATGAATGCGGGAAAGAATAAACAATTCATCGAATTGCAATCAATACCAGTAATTATTCATACATTAAGAGTTTTTGAACAGGATCCAATGTGTTCAGGAATCATCTTAGTGATCAACAAGGATGAACAACTAACCTTTGAAGATTTGCTTCAAACATATAGAATTCAAAAGGTTGTTTCTTTAACCCTGGGTGGCAGTGAACGACAATATAGTGTCTATAATGGCTTACTAGCAGCAAAAAATACTGATATTGTGTTGGTTCATGATGGGGCCAGACCTTTTCTGAAACATGAGCATGTTCATGAGTTAGTAAGTGTGGCAGTGGAAAAGGGAGCGGCGGTCCTAGCAGTTCCCGTAAAGGATACAATCAAACGCGCCTCTAGTGATTTATATGTGGAAGAGACAGTTGAACGTTCTAGCTTGTGGGCAATCCAAACCCCACAAGCTTTTCATGTTTCTATCTTACAAGAGGCACATGAATTAGCTAGAAAAGAAGACTTTCTCGGTACAGATGAAGCGAGTCTCGTTGAAAGAATTCCGAAACAGGTTTATATTGTTAGAGGCGATTATTTAAATATTAAACTTACGACTCCAGATGATTTAATTTTTGCTGAAGCTATTTTACAAAACTGGACAAGCTAAATTATTCCTGGGGTAACAATTTTATAAAAAGGGGGAGAACCCATGTTTCGTATTGGGCAGGGCTTTGATGTTCACCAATTGGTTGAAGGACGCCCGTTAATTATAGGTGGTATTACAATCCCATATGAAAAGGGATTATTAGGCCATTCTGATGCAGATGTATTGTTACACACGGTATCTGATGCCTGTCTTGGTGCGATAGGTGAAGGGGACATAGGCAAGCACTTTCCGGATACAGACCCGAACTTTAAGGATGCTGATTCTGCAAAGCTTCAACAGCATGTGTGGGAGCTGGTGAGGAAAAAAGGTTATAAGCTTGGAAATATCGATTGTACCATTATTGCTCAAAAACCTAAAATGGCACCGTATATTGAACAAATCAAAGGGCGAATTGCCGAATTGTTAGAAGCAGACCCTTCTCAGGTGAATGTAAAAGCCACAACAACCGAGAAATTAGGATTCGCGGGCCGTGGTGAAGGAATTGCAGCACAAGCTACAGTGCTATTGGTAAAGGAAGATAACTAATTCTTTGACAGTAAAAAAAGTGGTGTTAAAATATCTATGATACATAGGTCTTAACGGAGGGTACATAAATGTCAAATAACGTACGAGTGCGATATGCACCAAGTCCAACAGGACATTTACATATTGGAAATGCAAGAACGGCTTTATTTAATTATCTCTATGCTAGAAATCAAAATGGAAAATTTATTATCCGTATTGAAGATACAGATAAGAAGCGAAATATTGAAGGCGGAGAAGAGAGTCAGCTGAAATATTTAAAGTGGCTTGGCGTTGATTGGGACGAAGGACCCGATGTTGGTGGTGAGTATGGACCATACCGTCAATCAGAGCGAAATGAGATTTATGAAAAATATTATACAGAGTTATTAGATAAAGGACTCGCTTATAAATGCTATTGTACGGAAGAAGAAATTGAAAAAGAGCGTGAAGAACAAATAGAACGTGGTGAGACACCTCATTATTCGGGAAAATGTCGTCACTTAACCAAGGATCAGCAACAAGCTTTAGAAAATGAAGGAAGACAACCAAGTATTCGTATCATCATTCCTGAAGGAAAGGTATTCACGTTTCATGATATGGTTAAAGGTGAGATTTCTTTCGAATCTGAAGGCATGGGCGATTATGTAATCGTCAAAAAGGATGGAACACCTACTTATAATTTTGCCGTAGTTATTGATGATCACTTAATGGAAATTTCACATGTGTTACGTGGAGAAGACCATATTTCAAATACACCGAAGCAAATGGTGGTATATGAGGCATTTAATTGGAATATCCCAACCTTTGGGCATATGACATTGATTGTAAATGAAAGCCGTAAAAAGCTTAGTAAGCGTGATGAGTCGATTATTCAATTTATTGAACAGTATGAAGAACTCGGATATCTTCCTGAAGCTTTATTTAACTTCATCACTCTATTAGGGTGGTCACCGATTGGAGAAGAAGAGCTTCATACAAAAGAGGAATTTATTGAGATTTTTGATCCTGCACGTCTTTCAAAATCACCTGCTGTATTCGATACACAAAAGCTTACTTGGATGAACAACCAATATATGAAAAACATAGATCTAGATCGCTTAGTGGAACTATCATTGCCACACTTAATTAAAGCTGGTAGATTGAATGAGCCATTAAGTGACGTTGACAAGCAATGGGCACAAGATTTAATTGCACTTCATCAAGAAAAAATGAGCTATGGCGCCGAGATTGTTGAATTAACAGAGCTCTTCTTTAGAGATGAGTTAACGATTGAAGAGGATGCCAAGGAAGTTCTTGCAGGTGAAACAGTTCCTGAAGTTTTAAAGGCGTTTTTACAAGAGGTTGAAGGTCTTGAAACATTCGGTGCTGCTGAAATTAAGGCGGCAATTAAAGCTGTTCAAAAAGGAACTGGACAAAAAGGTAAAAATCTCTTCATGCCAATTCGTGCGGCTGCAACAGGTCAACTTCATGGACCTGATCTGCCACAAGCAATCCATTTACTAGGAAAAGAAAAAATAATTTCACGACTAAATAGTTTAATTAGTTAACATCTTGTTGAAAATGTAATATAGTATAGGTAATCAATTATATAATCTAAAAGTGTTGATAAGGAGAGTAAATAAGTGATTGACATTAAAGTATTTGCACGTTTTGGGCAAATATGAACAGAGAGAACCATCACCGGCTGAAAGTGGTTTATGGGAAACGCTTATTGAAATGCACCTTTGAGTCTTTTATCGAACCATTTTTATAATAGTGGTTCAAAAAGGAGGATGAAAAGGACCAAGAAGTTCAAGGCGGCGCAGTTTTGGGTAGCGGAGCGTATGGGTTTAATACGTGAGCAACGGAAAAACAAGCCAACGAAGAAATTCGATGTGTCATTTTCACCGGACTTTTTTGAACTTCCTGTAGTAGATAAAAGCGGAGTCTCACCGTTACGAGATGAAGTTGAGGTAATAGACACCATTGATTACCTAAACAGAGTGGAACCGCGCGATTAAGCGTCTCTGTGTTTTTACACAGGGGCGCTTTTTATTTTGGTGAAAAAGTATTGTCTAGCTTCAGCGCCTAGCCCCTCGAGGTCACAATCCAATCGCTTCTGAAGGCAAAGAGCGCCTTCTGTCAGCGCTTGTCTTGTGCTGTCGGGGCTGAGCAAGGCGCTTACGCTTTTCTTATAAGGAGGGTTGATTGTGTTTAAGCGAATGAAAGAGGATATCGAAGTTGTGTTTGAACAGGACCCAGCTGCAAGAACCCATTTTGAAGTGATGCTGACTTATTCCGGATTGCATGCAATTTGGTCACACCGAGTCGCACATTTTCTTTATAAACGTAAGTTGTTTTTCTTAGCTAGAACTGTTTCGCAAATAAGTCGTTTTTTCACAGGAATTGAAATTCACCCTGGTGCAAAAATTGGCCGCCGATTTTTCATTGACCATGGGATGGGCGTGGTGATTGGTGAGACCTGTGAAATTGGGGATAATGTGACAGTGTTTCAGGGTGTAACCCTAGGTGGAACAGGGAAAGAAAAAGGAAAGCGGCATCCAACGATTAAGGACAATGCACTGATCGCAACAGGAGCCAAAGTATTAGGATCGATTACAATTGGAGAGAATTCAAAAGTAGGAGCGGGTTCAGTTGTTCTGCAAGATGTTCCTCCGAATTCCACTGTTGTCGGGATCCCTGGTAGGGTTGTAATCCAGGATGGTATCAAAGTTAGAAATAGCAAAGATTTAAATCACCGTGATTTACCAGATCCGGTTTTAGATAAAATCAGAGAACTAGAAAAAGAAATAGAAAGCCTAAAAGAGGTAATCCAACATAAGGAAGGAGCAACGGATAATGTCCATTCATCTTTATAATACGCTAACTCGGAAGAAGGAAGAGTTTAAACCACTTGAAGAAAATAAGGTAAAAATGTATGTGTGCGGTCCAACTGTTTATAATTATATCCATATTGGGAATGCACGTCCTGCCATTGTATTTGATACTGTTCGTCGTTATTTTGAATTTAGAGGCTACGATGTTCATTATGTATCCAACTTTACAGACGTTGATGATAAATTAATTAAAGCAGCAAATGAGTTAGGTGAAGAGGTACCAACTATTGCGGAGCGTTTTATCGGTGCTTATTTTGAGGATGTGTCTGCATTAGGATGCAAAAAGGCGGATGTTCATCCAAGGGTTACAGAGAATATGGATATTATTATTGATTTTATTCAAGCTCTCATCGAGAAAGGTTTTGCCTATGAATCTGAAGGCGATGTTTACTATCGTACAAGGGAATTCAAGGAGTATGGAAAGCTTTCTCACCAATCCATTGACGAACTGCGCGTAGGTGCAAGAATTGAAGTGGGGGATAAAAAGCAGGATGCCCTTGACTTTGTTTTATGGAAAAGTGCGAAGCCTGGAGAGATTTATTGGGAAAGTCCATGGGGTAATGGTCGCCCAGGTTGGCACATCGAGTGCTCGGCAATGGCTAAAAGATACTTAGGTGAAACAATTGATATTCACGCAGGTGGCCAAGACTTAGCGTTTCCACACCATGAAAATGAAATTGCACAATCCGAGGCAGTGAATGGAAAAACCTTTGCAAACTATTGGTTGCACAACGGCTATATTAATATCGATAATGAAAAAATGTCAAAGTCTCTTGGAAACTTTGTATTGGTTCACGATATTATCAAAGACGTGGACCCACAGGTATTACGCTTTTTCATGCTGTCTGTCCATTATCGACACCCAATTAACTATAGTGTTGAATTACTAGAAAGCACAAAAAATGCATTAGAACGATTACGTACTTCTTACGCAAACTTAAAGCATCGTCTGCAAAGCAGTACGAATCTAACAAATGATGATGATACATGGCTAGAAAAAATCACTGCTTTCCGCAATGATTTCATTGAAGCAATGGATGATGATTTTAATACGGCAAACGCAATATCTGTATTGTTTGAGTTATCGAAACAGGCTAATTATTACTTGCAGGAAAAAAACACGGCAGAAAAGGTAATCGAAGCCTTTATCCAAGAATTCGAGGTATTATTTAATACACTAGGTCTTAAATTAGAAGATGAACAATTACTTGATGAGGAAATCGAAGAACTAATTGCAAAGCGAAACCAAGCACGAAAAGATCGCGACTTTGCTTTATCCGATCAAATTCGTGATCAATTAAAGGCAATGAATATTATTCTAGAAGACACTCCTCAAGGAACAAGATGGAAAAGAGGATAATAAATGAAGTTTTTATCAGACAACCAAATTGATAGCCATCAATTAAATAGTCTTGCCCTAGCTTATATGGGGGATGCCGTATACGAAATGTATGTACGGCATTACCTCTTGCAAAAGGGGAGTGTCAGACCCAATCAACTTCATAATCAGGCGAAGCGTTATGTATCGGCTAAAGCACAGTCGGCCGTAATCCATGAGATGCTTGATGAAGAGTTTTTTTCAGAGGAAGAAAAAGCTGTAATCAGAAGGGGTCGCAACGCAAAGAGTGGAACAGTTCCTAAAAATACAGATGTCCAGACATACCGATACAGTACCGCGTTTGAAGCGTTACTCGGCTTTCTCTTTCTACAAAATGATACTGACAGAATCCATTCGATTATTGAAGAGGCATTTCGAATTATCGAATCTTAAGAAAGGAGGAAAAAGAAATGGCTAGTGATTATATTATTGGAAAAAATCCTGTAATTGAAGCATTGAAATCTGAGCGTGACATCAATAAAATTTGGATTGCAGAGGGGTCCAACAGAGGGCAAATGAACCAAATTACTTCTCTTGCTAAAGAAGGTAACGTTTTGGTTCAATTTGTTCCGAAAAAAAAGATTGACCAGATGGTTGAAGGCAACCACCAGGGAGTTGTCGCACAAGTAGCGGCGTATGAGTATGCAGAAGTTGATGATATTTTAACAGCAGCCGAAAAGCGAAACGAAGCACCTTTTATCATCTTGTTAGATGAGCTAGAGGACCCTCATAACCTTGGTTCAATCCTTCGTACAGCTGATGCAGTTGGAGCGCATGGGGTAATCATTCCCAAAAGAAGAGCAGTAGGGTTAACAGCAACCGTTGCAAAGGCTTCAACAGGGGCGATTGAATATATACCAGTTGCACGAGTAACGAACTTAGCAAGAACGATTGATGAATTAAAGGACCGTGGGGTATGGATTGTTGGTACAGATGCGAAAGGAAAAGAAGATTATCGAAATGTTGATGGTAAAATGCCGATTGGCCTTGTTATTGGCAGTGAGGGCAGAGGTATGGGACGCCTTGTAAAAGAAAAATGTGATTTTCTTTTACATTTACCGATGCAGGGAAAAGTAACCTCTTTAAATGCTTCTGTTGCTGCTAGTCTACTTATGTATGAGGTTTATCGTAAGCGGAATCCGTTGGGAGAGTAAATTAAATGGATATTCTGCTGGTAGATGGCTACAACATTATAGGTGCATGGCCAGAACTACGTCATCTTAAAACAAAGGACTTTTCAGCAGCGCGTGATTTGTTAATCGAGAAGATGGCTGAATATCAGGCATATACAGGATTTAAGGTGATCGTTGTATTTGATGCACACCTCGTACCAGGAATTGAATCAAAAATGAAAAGTCGAAAAATCGAAGTTATTTTTACGCGTGAAAATGAAACGGCGGATGAACGGATAGAAAAGCTAGCACAACAATTAAATAATATTAAAACACAAATCCATGTAGCGACTTCTGATTATACCGAACAATGGCAGATATTTGGACAAGGTGCCCTAAGGAAATCGGCCCGAGAATTACTAACTGAGATGGAAGTAGTAGAGTCTGGAATTCAAAAAGACGTCAAGAAAACATATCAAGAAAAAAGTGTATCAAAAATACCACTTTCCGACGAAATTGCAGAAATATTTGAAAAATGGCGTCGAGGACAGCGTTGACCGGGTTGACGCTTGGAAAAGCACTCCTGTATAATATTTCTAGAAGATGTTTAAAAAGTCGGATAAAAATGACGCGTCCAATTTCTTCGTTGGCTTGCTTTTGCGTTCCTCACGTATTAACTGCATACGTTCCGGTACTCAAAGCTTCACCGCCTCGAAATTCTTGGTCCTTTTCATCCTCTTTTTAAAATCGTAATTTTAGGATAAAGAATTTTACGAACATTACGTATTAACTTTATTCATTAGCGTTTTTGGCAAGAAACAACTTCTAAGGTAGGTCGGAGGGATCGGTGTGAGTTCAAGCTTCGATGATTATGGCAACAGATTATATTATGACCGACTAGATGATGAGGAAGTCGTGGAATTGGTCCATGCTGGTGAAAGTGAAGCATTGGACTATTTGATTAACAAGTATAGAAATTTCGTGCGTGCAAAGGCCAGATCATACTTTTTAATAGGGGCAGATCGTGAAGATATTGTTCAAGAAGGTATGATCGGGCTATACAAGGCAATTCGTGATTTTAAGGAGGACAAACTTTCCTCTTTTAAAGCGTTTGCAGAACTTTGCATTACACGTCAGATTATTACTGCAATCAAAACCGCGACAAGGCAGAAGCACATACCTCTTAATTCTTATGTTTCTTTGGACAAGCCGATATACGATGAAGAATCTGACCGTACATTAATGGATGTTATATCAGGTGCGAAGATTTTGGATCCTGAAGAATTAATCATCAACAGGGAAAAGTTTGATGACATAGAATTAAAAATGGCAGAGCTCCTAAGTGATCTAGAGCGTAAGGTATTATCCTTATATCTGGACGGAAGGTCCTATCAGGAAATATCAGAGGATTTAAATCGTCATGTGAAATCTATAGATAATGCTCTCCAACGAGTCAAACGTAAATTAGAACGGTACTTAGAAATTCAAGAGATTAAGTTATAAACGAAACCGTTTTTAACCATTATTTACAGTCAGGTCCTAGTATTGACATATAAATCATGCCTGTGTTACATTTTTAAGGAAATTGAGACATTTCTCATAAATAAGATGCAAGCTGCATTTTAACTTTTATTCAGAAGTCCCTATCTTTTTAAGTGAAGGGCCGATAGGAGTAATGATATTCAATTCAGTGGGATGCACATACCATAACTGAATAAAGATAAGCCTCCGGCGGATGCCACGATTTTCATCGGGCGCAAATACGCCAAGGCGTATTTGATAGTGTAGGTGATAAAATGCGTAAAAAGGTAATTTTAGCCTGTGTGGAATGTGGTAGTAGAAATTATACGACCATGAAGAATAGCGCTTCAGCTGAACGACTTGAAATGAAAAAGTTTTGTAAGACTTGCAATTCTCACACGAATCATCGTGAAACGAAATAGATTAGGATTGTTTTGATAAAGTTGGAGGTTACATGGATGAAAAACATAACCAAGTTTTTTCGTGAAATTGTTCGAGAAATGAAGAAAACAAGCTGGCCGAAAAGAAAAGAACTCACACGTTATACAATTGTAACATTAACAACAGTAATTTTTGTATCGGTATTTTTTGCAGTGGTTGATCTTGGAATTTCCGAATTAATTCGTTTAGTACTTGAATAAACCCCGTTCACTCATGGTATAATGATGAATAGAGAACAAAGAGTGTTTACGAAAGCCCGGTTACGGGTTTTTTTAATTGCAAAAAATAGAATGTCAAGAATGTTTAAACCCAGTAAAGGGAGGGAAGGACAAGCAGTCCTAAACTTATGGAAAAGAATTGGTATGTTGTTCATACGTATTCAGGGTATGAAAATAAAGTAAAAGCAAATTTAGAGAAACGTGTCGAATCAATGGGCATGCAAGATAAAATCTTCCGCGTTATTGTTCCGGAAGATGAAGAAACTGATATCAAGAACGGAAAAAAGAAAATTGTTAAGAAGAAGGTATTCCCTGGTTATGTTCTAGTAGAATTAATCATGACAGATGATTCTTGGTATGTAGTACGTAACACTCCAGGAGTTACAGGTTTCGTTGGTTCTGCGGGTTCAGGCTCAAAACCAACACCACTTTTACCTGAAGAAGTAACATTCATCCTTAAGAGAATGGGAATGGATGAAAGACCTATTGATATTGATTTTGAACTAAAAGAAACAGTTCGTGTAAAAGAAGGTCCATTCACAAACTTTACAGGTGCTATCGAAGATTTAGATGTAGATAAGCAAAAGGTAAAAGTACTTGTCAATATGTTTGGTCGTGAAACCCCAGTTGAATTGGACTTTACACAAATTGAAAAAATCTAATGAAGAAAAACTTGATATTGTAAATCAAAAGTGGTAATATTGCATAGGTCAGTATGTCTCAAAATGTTGAGACTAACTATGCTAACGTTCTTTATTGATTATAAAGAATAGATGAGTGGGAGGGTAAAACCCTATTACCACATCACGGACTTTAAGGAGGTGTGTCTCGTGGCTAAAAAAGTAATTAAAGAGGTTAAATTACAAATTCCAGCGGGTAAAGCAAACCCAGCACCACCGGTTGGGCCAGCACTAGGTCAAGCAGGTGTTAATATCATGGGATTCTGTAAAGAGTTCAACGCTCGTACAGCAGAACAAGCTGGTTTAATTATTCCTGTTGTAATCACAGTTTATGAAGATCGTTCATTTACATTTATTACAAAAACTCCTCCTGCTGCAGTTCTTTTGAAGAAAGCAGCTGGTATTGAGTCTGGTTCTGGTGAACCAAACCGTAATAAAGTTGCAACAGTTAAGCGTGATAAAGTACGCGAGATTGCAGAAACAAAAATGCCTGATTTAAATGCAGCAAATGTTGAATCTGCAATGCGTATGGTTGAAGGTACTGCTCGTAGCATGGGAATTGTTATCGAAGACTAATTCCTATTTGTTACAATTTGTTCGGGGGTTGCGGATGGAACATTACTTTTCTTTCGTTCGCAACCTTTGTTCTGTCTAGCGTCAGTACATAAAATGTACTGTCACGCTTGGCGTGGGAGGTTATTCCGTTAAAACCACAATTGAGGAGGAAATTAAAATGGCAAAAAGAGGTAAAAAGTACGTAGAAGCTGCTAAATTAGTAGACCGTACAAAAGCTTACTCAGTTGCAGAAGCAATTGAATTAGTAAAGAAAACAAGTACAGCTAAATTTGATGCGACTGTAGAAGTTGCATTCCGTTTAGGAGTAGACCCTAAGAAAGCTGACCAACAAATTCGTGGTGCAGTTGTTCTACCAAACGGTACTGGTAAAACTCAACGTGTATTAGTTTTCGCTAAAGGTGAAAAAGCAAAAGAAGCAGAAGCTGCTGGAGCTGATTATGTTGGCGATAGCGAGTTCATCAACAAAATCAACCAAGGTTGGTTTGATTTCGATGTAATCGTAGCTACTCCTGACATGATGGGTGAAGTTGGTAAACTTGGTCGTGTATTAGGACCTAAAGGTTTAATGCCAAACCCTAAAACAGGAACTGTTACTTTTGATGTAACAAAAGCAATCAATGAAATCAAAGCTGGTAAAGTTGAATACCGCATTGATAAATCTTCAAACATTCACGTTCCTATTGGTAAGATCTCATTTGATGATCAAAAACTAATTGAGAACTTCACTACAATTTATGAAACTATGCTTAAGGTTAAACCATCTGCAGCAAAAGGAACTTACATGAAAAACGTTGCTGTATCATCTACAATGGGACCTGGCGTAAAAGTTGACGCTTCTACATTCTAATTAGAAAAAAGTGGATATTGACTTTTACAAGAGCATTTCATATAATAGATTTTGTTGTTAACAAATGAATAGCATTTGTACCGTAGACAGTAGGTGCTTCGATAGCTTAATTTTCCTACCGAGGTGTAGTATATATTACTTGATCATTACTACCTCTATGTCTACTCGACATAGAGGTTTTTTAATCTAGAAACGTGTTCTTCATGAACGCCCTCTAACACCGAACGGTTTCAAGTGTTGCGAAAATACTCACAGGAGGTGTAAAAGAATGAGTCATGCAGTAGAACAAAAGAAACAAATCGTAACTGAAATTGCAGACAAATTACGTGAAAGTAAATCAACTATCGTTGTCGACTATCGCGGTCTATCTGTTGCAGAAGTAACAGAACTACGTAAGCAACTTCGTGAGGCGGGCATTGATTTTAAAGTGTACAAAAACACATTAACTCGACGTGCTGCAGAACAAGCTGAACTTGCTGGTTTAAATGATGCATTAACAGGACCAAACGCAATTGCATTCAGTAATGAAGATGTAGTTGCTCCTGCTAAAATTCTTAATGATTTTGCGAAAAAGCATGAAGCATTAGAAATCAAAGCAGGTGTTATTGAAGGAAATGTTGCAACTCTTGAGGAAGTTAAAGCTCTTGCTGATCTACCATCACGCGAAGGTTTACTTTCTATGTTGCTTAGCGTACTTCAAGCTCCGATTCGTAACCTTGCACTTGCTACTAAAGCAGTTGCAGACCAAAAAGAAGAGCAAGGCGCCTAATCGTAATACAATTATACAATTCGAAATTCAAATAGGATAATTAACTAAGGAGGATTTTCTAATGACTAAAGAACAAATCATTGAAGCAGTTAAAAGCATGACTGTTTTAGAACTAAATGACCTAGTAAAAGCAATTGAAGAAGAATTTGGTGTAACTGCTGCTGCTCCTGTAGCTGTAGCTGCTGGTGGCGGAGCTGAAGCTGCTGCTGAGCAAACTGAATTTGATGTTGTATTAGCAGACGCTGGTGCACAAAAAATCAAAGTTATCAAAGTTGTACGTGAAATCACTGGTCTTGGCTTAAAAGAAGCTAAAGAACTTGTTGACAACACTCCAAAAGCAATCAAAGAAGGCGTTTCTAAAGAAGAAGCTGAAGAAGTTAAAGCTAAACTTGAAGAAGTTGGAGCTGGCGTAGAAGTTAAGTAATTTTAAGTAACGTAAGAAAAAGCTCGCTATTAAGCGGGCTTTTTTTATCAAGTATGAATGAAATGGGTATACTGTTCATATACTCTTATGTTGGGAGATATATTAATGGCCGAACATTACTATACTAGTAAACCCACTGTGGCAAGTAATCAAAAAACTCAAGTCTTTGTCTTAAAAGGAAACTCATTTTCTTTTACAAGCGATAGTGGAGTTTTTTCAAAAAATGAAGTTGATTTTGGATCTCGATTATTAGTGGAGGAGTTTAAAGCCCCTACAGTTCCTGGTCCGTTTTTAGATGTTGGTTGTGGGTATGGTCCGATTGGTCTTGCGCTTGCAAAAGTACATAATGATCGTCTTGTAGAAATGATTGATGTGAATGAACGGGCAATCGAGCTTTCAATAAAAAATGCGGAAATAAACAAGGTCACAAATGTTGATATACACCAAAGTGATCTATTTACAAGCGTGGAAAAACGAGGCTTTGCGGCTATTATTTCAAATCCTCCAATCCGCGCAGGGAAAAAAGTGGTGCATCATATCTTAGAAGAGAGCTATCAATATTTAGTTACTGGCGGTGAATTGTGGGTTGTAATTCAAAAGAAGCAAGGCGCTCCTTCTGCAATTGAGAAGCTTGAGATGGTATTTGAAGAAGTAGAGATTGTTGAAAGAAAAAAAGGTTACCATATTATAAAAGCTAAGAGAACGAAATAATCTATATGGAAATTTCCACTTGACAAATGAAAAAATAGGTTGACTGCGTATTTCTCGTGTGGTAGCATTATATAATGCCGATATGTAGTTTTTCCATGTATAACTAAAAAATTAAATATATGTATAAATATAGTATGTATGGAAAAACTGATAAAATCAATAGTTTGTTTTTTAGAATTGTGGTTTTCATAGTAGAAACCCTTTTTCTTTTTGTCTATAAAATAGGCTTTTTTCGGCTTGAAATAGCTGATTTTGGTCTTTTTAGACAAAGAAGAACAGCATTTATTTGGCTTGGAAAAGTCGGATTTGATAGGCTGCTTTATGTGTCCTATCATTTTGATTTGCGGTTTACTTCTTACTATTTATATTAGTTTATTTGTAGGCTTTTATAACTAGTAAGTATTTATAAAATAGCAAGATTAATAACGCTTGATATGAGGGGTGAATGGGTTGATAGGTCAACTAGTTCAGTATGGACGACACCGCCAACGAAGAAGTTATGCTCGTATTAGTGAAGTTTTAGAATTACCAAATCTTATTGAGATTCAAACCTCTTCTTATCAGTGGTTTCTTGATGAGGGTCTTAGGGAAATGTTCCAAGATATTTCCCCAATTGAAGATTTTACAGGTAACCTATCTCTAGAGTTCATTGATTACAGTTTAGGTGAGCCAAAGTATTCTGTAGAGGAATCAAAGGAAAGAGATGTTACTTATTCAGCGCCACTTAGAGTAAAGGTGCGTTTGATCAATAAAGAAACTGGTGAAGTAAAAGATCAAGATGTATTTATGGGTGACTTCCCACTCATGACAGAAACAGGTACGTTCGTTATCAATGGTGCAGAACGTGTAATTGTTTCACAATTGGTTCGTTCACCAAGTGTTTATTTCAGTGGCAAAGTTGATAAGAATGGTAAACGCGGCTTTACAGCAACGGTAATACCAAACCGTGGTGCATGGTTAGAGTATGAAACAGATGCGAAGGATGTTGTATACGTTCGTATCGACCGTACTCGTAAATTACCGGTAACGGTCCTTTTGCGCGCGCTTGGGTTTGGCTCTGATCAAGAAATCATCGATTTATTTGGTGAAAATGAATATCTACGAAACACGCTTGAGAAAGACAACACAGAAAGTACAGAAAAAGCATTACTAGAAATATATGAACGTCTACGTCCTGGAGAACCGCCAACAGTCGAAAACGCAAAAAGTTTATTGGAATCACGCTTTTTTGATCCAAAACGTTACGACCTTGCGAGTGTAGGACGCTACAAAATCAACAAAAAACTTCATATTAAGAATCGTTTGTTTAATCAGCGTATTGCAGAAACGCTTGTTGATCCTGAAACTGGTGAGATTATCGTGGAAAAAGACACGCTTCTCGACCGCAGAACGCTAGACCGTATCATCCCGTACTTAGAGAATGGTATTGGTTTTAAAGCACTTCAGCCAGCAGGTGGTGTTATAGATGAAGAAATCACACTTCAGTCTATAAAGATTTACGCTCCAAATGACCCAGATGGCGAACAAGTCATTAATGTCATTGGTAATGCCTACATCGAAGAAGGCGTTAAGAATATTACACAAGCGGATATTCTTTCTTCAATTAGCTATTTCTTTAACTTGTTACATCAAGTTGGAGATACAGATGATATCGACCATTTAGGTAATCGTCGTTTACGTTCAGTTGGTGAGCTTCTACAAAACCAATTCCGTATCGGATTATCAAGAATGGAACGTGTTGTTCGTGAGAGAATGTCAATTCAAGATACGAATACAATCACTCCACAACAATTAATCAATATCCGTCCAGTGATCGCTTCTATTAAAGAGTTCTTTGGTAGCTCTCAGCTTTCACAATTTATGGACCAGACAAATCCATTAGCAGAATTAACACATAAACGAAGATTATCAGCATTAGGACCTGGTGGTTTAACACGTGAACGTGCAGGATTCGAAGTTCGTGACGTTCATTACTCTCACTATGGTCGTATGTGTCCGATTGAAACACCAGAAGGTCCAAACATCGGTCTAATTAACTCATTATCATCGTATGCAAAGGTGAATCGATTTGGGTTTATTGAAACTCCGTATCGAAGAGTTGATCCTGAAACAGGTAGGGTTACAGATAGAATTGATTACTTAACAGCAGACGAAGAAGATAACTATGTAACTGCTCAGGCAAATTCTCGTTTGGGTGATAATGGTGAATTTTTAGATGAAGATGTAGTCGCTCGTTTCAAAGGTGAGAACACTGTTGTACACCGTGACCGAATTGACTATATGGATGTATCGCCAAAGCAAGTTGTTTCTGCAGCGACTGCATGTATTCCTTTCTTGGAAAACGATGACTCAAACCGTGCACTAATGGGTGCGAACATGCAACGTCAAGCTGTTCCACTTATGCAACCGGAAGCTCCATTCGTTGGTACAGGTATGGAGTATGTATCTGGTAAGGACTCAGGTGCAGCAGTAATTTGTAAACACCCTGGTATTGTTGAGCGTGTTGAAGCAAAACAAATCTGGGTTCGTCGCTATCAAGAAGTTGATGGTCAAAAGGTAAAAGGCGACCTTGATAAATACCGTCTATTAAAATTTATTCGTTCGAACCAAGGTACATGTTATAACCAACGCCCGATTGTTACAGAAGGCGATGAAGTTGTTAAAGGAGAAATCCTTGCAGATGGTCCTTCTATGGAAAAGGGTGAACTAGCATTAGGGCGTAACGTTCTTGTTGGTTTCATGACTTGGGATGGATATAACTATGAAGATGCCATCATCATGAGTGAAAGACTTGTAAAAGATGATGTTTATACATCTATTCATATTGAAGAATACGAATCTGAATCACGTGATACAAAATTAGGACCAGAAGAAATTACACGTGATATTCCAAACGTTGGGGAAGACGCATTACGTAATCTCGACGAGCGTGGAATTATCCGTGTTGGTGCTGAGGTAAAAGACGGTGACTTACTTGTTGGTAAAGTGACGCCAAAAGGTGTAACTGAACTTACAGCTGAAGAACGTCTATTACATGCCATTTTTGGTGAAAAGGCACGTGAAGTTCGTGATACTTCTCTTCGTGTACCACACGGTGGAGGAGGAATTGTTCTTGATGTGAAGGTATTCAATAGAGAAGATGGAGATGAATTACCACCAGGTGTAAACCAGCTTGTTCGTGTCTATATCGTTCAAAAACGTAAAATACACGAAGGCGATAAGATGGCTGGTCGTCACGGAAACAAAGGGGTAATTTCAAGAATTCTTCCGGAAGAAGATATGCCATACCTTCCAGATGGAACGCCAATTGACATCATGCTAAACCCATTAGGGGTTCCGTCACGTATGAACATCGGTCAGGTTCTAGAGCTGCACTTAGGAATGGCTGCTAGACAACTTGGTATTCATGTTGCGTCTCCAGTATTTGACGGTGCAACTGAAGAAGATGTTTGGGATACTCTAGAAGAGGCTGGAATGTCACGTGATGCGAAAACAGTTTTATATGACGGAAGAACGGGTGAACCGTTTGATAACCGAGTATCTGTTGGTGTCATGTATATGATTAAACTAGCGCACATGGTTGATGACAAACTTCATGCTCGTTCAACTGGACCTTATTCTCTTGTTACACAGCAACCACTTGGTGGTAAAGCTCAGTTCGGAGGACAACGTTTCGGTGAAATGGAAGTTTGGGCGCTTGAAGCTTATGGTGCTGCATACACGCTACAAGAAATCCTTACAGTTAAATCCGATGATGTTGTTGGTCGTGTGAAGACATACGAAGCGATCGTGAAAGGTGAAAATGTACCTGAACCAGGTGTTCCTGAATCGTTCAAAGTATTGATTAAAGAACTACAGTCACTGGGATTAGATGTGAAGATTCTCTCAGGTGATGAAGAAGAGATTGAAATGCGTGATTTAGAAGATGATGAGGAAGCTAGTCAATCAGAGGGAATATCTCTTGATTCTGACCAACAAATCGACCCAGAATTAGAAAAGAACGCAGTAGTTAAGGAATAGATCTCATTATTCAGCAGTGGGTTATACTCCTGCTGAATAATGAATTAAGCCTCCGGCGGATGTCACGATTTTTTAAACAATTTTTCAAGTACGCTTGAAAACAATCGGGCGCAAGTACGCCAAGGCACGTTTTTTTGATTGTCATTCAAAGCAAAGGTCAATTAGGGTAATCCTGTAGATCAAAAGGGAGGTAGGCCCCTTGCTAGATGTTAATAATTTTGAATACATGAGCATTGGCCTCGCTTCTCCAGATAAGATCCGTTCATGGTCTTTCGGTGAAGTGAAGAAGCCAGAAACAATTAACTATCGTACATTAAAACCAGAAAAAGATGGGTTATTCTGTGAACGAATCTTTGGACCACAAAAGGACTGGGAATGTCACTGTGGTAAATATAAACGCGTTCGCTACAAAGGTGTAGTCTGTGATCGTTGCGGCGTAGAAGTTACTCGTGCAAAAGTTCGTCGTGAACGCATGGGGCATATCGAACTTGCAGCACCAGTATCACATATTTGGTATTTTAAAGGAATTCCAAGCCGAATGGGACTTGTCTTAGATATGTCCCCTCGAGCTCTTGAAGAAGTAATCTACTTTGCTTCATACGTTGTAACAGAAACTGGAGATACTCCTTTAGATAAAAAGCAACTGCTTTCTGAAAAGGAATATCGTGCATACCGTGAAAAATACGGGAACACATTCCATGCTGCAATGGGAGCTGAAGCAATTAAAAAACTTCTTCTCGATATCGATTTAGAAAAAGAAGTAGATGGTTTAAAAGAAGAGTTGAAAACCTCTCAAGGACAAAGAAGAACTCGTGCAATTAAACGACTTGAGGTATTAGAGGCATTCCGTAACTCAGGCAATGAGCCTTCATGGATGATTCTTGATGTACTACCGGTTATTCCTCCTGAACTTCGACCAATGGTTCAGCTAGATGGTGGTCGTTTTGCAACTTCAGATTTAAACGACTTATACCGTCGTGTAATTAACCGTAACAATCGCTTAAAGCGTCTATTAGACTTAGGCGCACCAAGCATCATTGTTCAGAACGAAAAGCGTATGCTTCAAGAAGCGGTTGATGCACTGATTGATAACGGACGTCGTGGCAGACCTGTAACAGGTCCTGGTAACCGTCCATTAAAATCACTTTCACATATGTTGAAAGGTAAGCAAGGCCGTTTCCGTCAAAACCTTTTAGGTAAACGTGTTGACTATTCTGGTCGTTCCGTAATTGTTGTAGGTCCGAACCTTAAAATGTATCAATGTGGACTACCAAAAGAGATGGCGTTAGAACTATTCAAACCATTTGTGATGAAAGAACTAGTTGAAAAAGGGCTTGCTCATAACATTAAGAGTGCGAAAAGAAAGATTGAACGTGTGCAACCAGAGGTATGGGATGTGCTTGAGTCAGTAATTAAGGAGCATCCGGTTCTCTTAAACCGTGCCCCTACATTGCACCGTTTAGGTATTCAAGCATTCGAACCTACATTAGTTGAAGGACGCGCAATCCGTCTTCACCCACTCGTATGTACTGCGTATAATGCAGACTTTGATGGTGACCAAATGGCGGTTCACGTACCACTTTCTTCAGAGGCGCAAGCTGAAGCAAGATTATTAATGTTGGCAGCACAAAACATTCTAAATCCGAAAGACGGAAAGCCAGTAGTTACACCATCGCAGGATATGGTATTAGGTAACTATTACTTAACTATGGAGCGTCCCGGCGCAGTAGGTGAAGGAATGGTATTCAAGGATACGAATGAAGCTATTCTTGCTTATCAGAATGGGTATGTGCATCTTCATACAAGAGTTGCGGTTCATGCTAGTTCTTTAAAGAACCCAACATTTACAGAAGAACAGAATAACATGTTGCTAATGACAACAGTAGGTAAGTTGATTTTTAATGAGATTTTACCAAAATCATTCCCGTATATTAACGAACCTACAAAAACAAACCTTGAAGTGAAAACACCTGAAAAATATTTTGTTCCTAAAGGTGCGAATGTTAAAGAACTAATTCAAAATCTAGAACAGATAGATCCATTCAAGAAGAAAATACTCGGTAATATTATTGCTGAAATCTTTAAACGTTTTAAAATTACTGAAACCTCTAAAATGCTTGATCGCATGAAAGATCTTGGATTTAAGTATTCAACAAAAGCTGGAATCACTGTTGGTGTAGCAGACATTGTTGTATTAGCTGAAAAAGAAGAGATTTTAGCGACGGCACAATCAAAGGTTGATAACGTACTAAAACAATTTAGACGTGGTTTAATTACAGAAGATGAGCGTTATGACCGAGTTATCTCAATCTGGAGTGCGGCAAAAGATACAATTCAAGGTAAGCTAATGGCTTCACTTGATAAGCGCAACCCAATCTTCATGATGAGTGATTCCGGTGCCCGTGGTAACGCATCGAACTTTACACAGTTAGCTGGTATGCGTGGACTTATGGCGAACCCGGCTGGTCGTATCATTGAACTTCCGATTAAATCTAGTTTCCGTGAAGGTCTAACGGTACTAGAGTACTTTATTTCTACGCATGGTGCTCGTAAAGGTCTTGCAGATACTGCCCTTAAGACCGCTGACTCTGGTTACCTAACAAGACGTCTAGTAGACGTAGCACAAGATGTAATTGTACGTGAGGACGACTGTGGTACAGATCGTGGCTTACTTGTCAGCTCTTTAAAAGAGGGAACAGAAATTATCGAACCTCTAGAAGAGCGTCTCAATGGCCGTTATGCAAGAAAGAAAGTTGTTCACCCTGAAACAAATGAAGTGTTAGTAGCCGAAAACGAGCTAATTACAGAAGATATCGCAAAAATAATTGTTGATGCTGGTGTTGAAGAAGTTACGATTCGCTCTGCGTTCACATGTAACACACGCCACGGCGTATGTAAAAAATGTTATGGCCGTAACCTAGCAACTGGATCAGAAGTTGAAGTTGGTGAGGCAGTTGGTATCATTGCAGCACAATCAATCGGTGAACCGGGAACACAGCTTACAATGCGTACATTCCATACCGGTGGGGTTGCAGGAGACGATATAACTCAAGGTTTACCTCGTATTCAAGAACTATTTGAAGCGAGAAATCCAAAAGGTCAAGCTGTTATCACAGAAATCAACGGTATTGTTACCGCGATTAATGAAATAAAAGACAGACAGCAAGAAGTTGTAATCCAAGGTGACGTAGAATCTCGTTCTTACACCGCACCATATGGCGCTCGTTTGAAGGTCGCTGAAGGTCAACAAGTTGAAAGTGGTCAGGTGTTAACGGAAGGTTCTGTTGATCCGAAAGAATTATTAAAGGTTACTAATACAACTGCTGTTCAGGAATACCTCTTAAAAGAAGTTCAAAAAGTATATCGTATGCAGGGTGTTGAAATTGGTGACAAGCACGTCGAAGTGATGGTAAGACAAATGCTTCGTAAGGTTAGGGTTACTGATGCAGGCGAGACAGATGTATTACCAGGTTCATTACTTGATATACATCAGTTCACGGATGCCAACACTAAGGTATTACTTGAAGGTAAAGCTCCTGCTACTGGTAGACCGGTACTTCTAGGTATTACTAAAGCTTCACTTGAAACTGATTCGTTCCTTTCTGCTGCGTCATTCCAAGAGACAACTCGTGTCCTAACTGATGCTGCAATTAAAGGAAAACGTGATGAGTTACTAGGACTAAAAGAGAATGTAATTATTGGTAAACTTGTTCCTGCAGGTACTGGTATGAATCGTTATCGACGAGCAGAACCGGTAGTTGTAGAGCAAGAAGAAGACACTGTTGGTGTTGAATAAAGGTTAGAAGAGCATATCTAAGATCACGGATGTCTACTACAAGCCCAAATAATTTTATTTACTTGTAGTTGACATCCCTCTCTTAGGGTGTTAATATATCTAAGGTGCTCCTTAAAACCTGTTACTTTGGAGGATATTTTAGATGTCTTATGAAAAAGTATCACAGGCAAAGAAGATTATTATAGGTACTAAGCAGGCAGTAAAAGCAATCCAAGCTGATATGGTAACAGAGATTGTTGTGGCAGAGGATGCTGATCGGCGTGTGATCAATAAAGTATTACAATTAGCCGAAGCACAACAAATTCCGATATCAAAGGTAGACTCGATGAAGAGGCTAGGAAAAGCATGCGGAATCGAGGTAGGAGCTTCTACTGTTGCGATAATTAATTAAAAACTGTTTTTGTGGAGGAATGAATCTACAAGAACTTTGTTTTTTGTAAAAAAATGAACCACCTGGATATGTGGTCTTGATGAAAGAAGAAGGGAGGAAACAAATAATGCCTACAATTAACCAATTAATTCGTAAGGGTCGCGAAAGCAAAGTTCAAAAATCCGACTCTCCAGCATTAAATAAAGGTTACAACAGCTTCAAAAAGTCACAAACTAATGCAACTTCACCTCAAAAGCGTGGTGTTTGTACACGTGTTGGTACTATGACTCCTAAGAAGCCAAACTCAGCACTTCGTAAGTATGCTCGTGTACGTTTAACGAACGGAATTGAGGTTACTGCTTACATCCCAGGAATTGGTCACAACTTACAAGAGCACAGTGTTGTACTAATTCGTGGTGGACGTGTTAAGGACTTACCGGGGGTACGTTATCACATCGTTCGTGGTGCACTTGACACTGCTGGTGTTAATAACCGTATGCAAGGTCGTTCTAAATATGGTACTAAGAGACCAAAAGCAGCTAAGAAATAATAGACTAACATATTTAAGATTGAAAGGAGGAAATATTAATGCCTCGTAAAGGACCTGTTACTAAAAGAGATGTATTACCAGATCCAATTTATAATTCTAAGCTTGTAACTCGCTTAATCAACAAAATGATGGTTGATGGAAAAAGAGGTAAATCACAAGCGATTTTATATAATGCGTTTGAACTAGTTCAACAACGTTCAGGTAAAGATGCTATGGAAGTGTTTGAACAAGCACTTAAAAACATCATGCCTGTACTAGAAGTAAGAGCACGTCGTGTAGGTGGTGCAAACTATCAAGTTCCTGTTGAAGTTCGCCCTGACCGTCGTACTACTCTAGGTTTACGTTGGTTAGTAAACTATGCTCGTCTTCGTGGAGAAAAAACAATGGAAGAGCGTTTAGCTAACGAAATTCTTGATGCAGCTAACAACTCTGGTGCATCAGTTAAGAAACGTGAAGATACTCACAAAATGGCAGAAGCAAATAAAGCATTTGCTCACTACCGTTGGTAATAATTTAATTCAGCTTTTGCTGAATTAAATTATAACTACGATAAAGGCCTTTAAATTAAACAGCTCTGTTAAGTAGATTAACAGAGCCATTCTTACAATAAAAAAATCATACTTAAACATTAGGAAGGAGAAAGACCCAAATGGCAAGAGAGTTCTCCTTAGAAAAGACTCGTAATATTGGTATCATGGCTCACATTGATGCTGGTAAAACAACAACAACTGAGCGTATCCTTTATTATACTGGTAAAATTCATAAAATCGGTGAAACACATGAAGGTGCTTCACAAATGGACTGGATGGAGCAAGAACAAGAACGTGGTATTACGATTACTTCTGCAGCAACTACTGCACAATGGAAGAACCACCGCGTTAACATCATCGACACACCAGGACACGTAGACTTCACAGTTGAGGTTGAACGTTCACTTCGTGTACTTGATGGCGCTGTAACAGTTCTTGATGCACAATCAGGAGTTGAGCCTCAAACTGAAACTGTTTGGAGACAGGCTACAACTTATGGTGTTCCACGTATTGTATTCGTAAACAAAATGGACAAGATTGGTGCTGACTTCTTATACTCTGTTAGCACATTACATGATCGCCTTCAAGCGAATGCACATCCAATCCAATTACCAATTGGTGCAGAAGATCAATTCAGAGGTATCATTGACCTTGTTGAAATGAATGCAACATTTTATGGTAATGACCTAGGTACTGATATCGAAGTAGGTGAAATTCCTGAAGAATATCAAGACCAAGCAAACGAATATCGCGAAAAGCTTGTAGAAGCAGTTGCGGAATTAGATGAAGATTTGATGGAAAGATACCTTGGTGGAGAAGAAATCTCTAACGAGGAATTACGTGCAGCTATTCGTACAGCTACACTTAAGGTAGAATTCTACCCGGTAACATGTGGTACTGCGTTCAAGAACAAAGGTGTTCAAAAAGTACTTGATGCGGTTATCGATTACCTACCTGCTCCAACAGATGTTGCATCTATCCAAGGTCACCTGCCAGATACAGGTGAAGAAGTTGAACGTCATTCAGACGACAGTGAGCCATTCTCAGCTCTTGCGTTTAAAGTAATGACTGACCCATTTGTTGGTAAATTAACATTCTTCCGTGTATATTCAGGTACATTAAATTCTGGATCATATGTACAAAACTCAACTAAAGGCAAGCGTGAGCGTATAGGTCGTATCCTTCAAATGCACGCGAATAGCCGTCAGGAAATTTCAACTGTTTTTGCAGGGGATATTGCTGCAGCTGTAGGATTAAAAGATACTACAACTGGTGATACATTATGTGATGAGAAAGATTTAGTAATTCTTGAATCTATGACTTTCCCAGAACCAGTTATTCAACTTTCAGTTGAGCCAAAATCAAAAGCTGACCAAGATAAAATGTCTACAGCTTTACAAAAACTTCAAGAAGAAGATCCAACATTTAGAGCACATACTGATCAAGAAACAGGTCAAACGATCATCGCAGGTATGGGTGAGTTACACTTAGACATCCTAGTAGATCGTATGAAGCGTGAATTCAAAGTAGAAGCTAATGTTGGTGCTCCACAAGTTGCTTACCGTGAAACTTTCCGTCAATCTGCACAGGTTGAAGGTAAATTCGCTCGTCAATCTGGTGGACGCGGACAATACGGACACGTTTGGATCGAGTTCTCACCAAACGAAGAAGGTAAAGGCTTTGAATTTGAAAACGCAATTGTTGGTGGGGTAGTTCCACGTGAATATATTCCTGCTGTACAAGCTGGTCTTGAAGACGCTCTTGATAGAGGGGTTTTAGCCGGTTATCCATTAGTTGATATTAAAGCTAAACTTTATGATGGTTCATACCATGATGTTGACTCAAGTGAAATGGCGTTTAAAATTGCCGCTTCAATGGCACTTAAGAACGCTGCATCAAAATGTCAGCCTGTAATTCTTGAACCTGTTATGAGGGTTGAAGTTGTTATTCCTGAGGAATACATGGGAGACATTATGGGTGGTATCACATCCCGTCGTGGACGTGTTGAAGGTATGGAAGCACGCGGTAATGCGCAAGTAGTACGAGCGATGGTTCCACTATCTGAAATGTTTGGTTATGCTACTTCTTTACGTTCTAACACACAAGGTCGTGGGGTATTCACAATGCACTTCGATCATTATGAAGAAGTACCAAAATCAATTTCTGAAGAAATTATCAAAAAAAATAAAGGTGAATAATTGATTTTCGCCTTTACATCAAGTATAACTACTTATGTAGGCCTCGAAAGTGGGACAAACTCACTTTCGGGATATCATACTTAATATAAAAATAACTAATACTTAAGGAGGCTTTTCAAATGGGAAAAGAGAAATTTGACCGTTCGAAACCACATGCTAATATTGGTACAATTGGACACGTTGACCATGGTAAAACAACTTTAACAGCAGCTATTACAGCTGTTCTTGCTAAAAGAAGCGGTAAAGGTACTGCAATGGCTTATGATCAAATCGATGGTGCTCCAGAAGAGCGTGAGCGTGGAATCACAATCTCAACTGCACACGTTGAGTATGAAACTGACAACCGTCACTATGCACACGTTGACTGCCCAGGACACGCTGACTACGTTAAGAACATGATTACTGGTGCTGCTCAAATGGACGGCGGTATCCTAGTTGTTTCTGCAGCTGATGGTCCAATGCCACAAACTCGTGAGCACATCCTTCTTTCTCGTCAAGTAGGTGTACCTTACCTAGTTGTATTCATGAACAAATGTGACATGGTAGACGACGAAGAATTACTAGAATTAGTAGAAATGGAAGTACGTGACCTTCTTTCTGAATATGAATTCCCTGGTGACGACATTCCTGTAATCAAAGGTTCTGCTCTTAAAGCTCTTGAAGGAGAAGCTGAGTGGGAAGAAAAAATTATCGAATTAATGGCAGCTGTTGACGAGTACGTTCCAACTCCAACTCGTGACACTGAAAAGCCATTCATGATGCCAGTTGAGGATGTATTCTCAATCACTGGTCGTGGTACAGTTGCTACAGGTCGTGTTGAGCGTGGACAAGTTAAAGTTGGTGACGTAGTAGAAATCATCGGTTTAACTGAAGAACCAAAATCAACAACTGTAACAGGTGTTGAAATGTTCCGTAAGCTTCTTGATTATGCTGAAGCAGGTGACAACATCGGTGCACTACTTCGTGGTGTTGCTCGTGAAGAAATCCAACGTGGTCAAGTACTTGCTAAGCCAGGTACAATCAAGCCACACACAAAGTTCAAAGCTGAAGTTTACGTATTATCAAAAGAAGAAGGTGGACGTCACACTCCATTCTTCTCAAACTACCGTCCTCAGTTCTACTTCCGTACAACTGATGTAACTGGAATTTGTAACCTTCCAGAAGGTGTAGAAATGGTAATGCCTGGCGACAACATCGAAATGACTGTTGAACTAATCGCTCCAGTTGCGATCGAAGAAGGAACTAAGTTCTCTATTCGTGAAGGTGGACGTACAGTAGGCGCTGGCGTTGTTGCTTCAATCCAAGAGTAATAATTCCAATATGTTTAAAAAACAGGCGGATGATTCCGCCTGTTTTTTTGTGAAATATATTCATATATAATAGAAGAAACTCACAGTAGATTAGTTTCCAAAATCTAACGTAAAAATATATTGGGACTTTTGTTGAAATGTATACTGATGGTGTGTATAATTGAAAAAGTGCGAAAGACATGCATAAAACAAAGATTTATGTTGCATTTCGTATTTGGTTTCTGTATAATAGTCAATGTTGGTCTTTGACTGCGATGATGTGGAAGGTTGCTGATACACCCGGCCGCTTTGCCATGGCGAGTGTAAGGAAATTTCCACGGAGAAGGTCTATTTTAAAAGTAGGCGATAAAGGAGGGAAAATAATGGCAAAACAAAAAATTCGTATTCGTTTAAAAGCTTATGATCACAGAATTCTTGATCAATCTGCAGAAAAAATCGTAGAAACAGCAAAACGTTCTGGAGCAGCTGTATCTGGTCCAATACCACTTCCAACTGAGAAGTCTGTTTATACGATTCTTCGTGCTGTTCACAAGTATAAAGATTCTCGTGAACAATTCGAAATGCGTACACATAAACGCTTAATCGACATCGTTAACCCAACACCACAAACTGTTGATTCATTAATGCGTTTGGATTTACCGTCTGGTGTTGACATTGAAATTAAACTTTAATTTTAAACTGAAATAAATTGTAAATATATTAGGAGGTGTGACTAATGACCAAAGGAATCTTAGGAAGAAAAATTGGTATGACTCAAGTATTTGTAGGTAACGGTGAGCTTATCCCTGTAACTGTAATCGAAGCTTCTCCGAACGTAGTTCTTCAAAAGAAATCAGTTGAAACTGATGGATATGAAGCAGTTCAAATCGGTTTTGATGATAAGAGAGAAAAGCTTTCAAACAAACCTGAAAAGGGTCATGCTGCAAAAGCAAATACTGCACCTAAGCGCTTCGTACGTGAATTACGTGGAGTTAACTTAGATGAGTTTGAAGTTGGTCAGGAAGTCAAAGTTGATATCTTCGCAGAGGGAGATATTGTAGATGTAACAGGAATTTCAAAAGGTAAAGGATTCCAAGGTGCGATCAAGCGCCACGGACAATCTCGCGGACCTATGAGTCACGGTTCACGTTATCACCGTCGTCCTGGTTCAATGGGACCTGTAGCTCCAAACCGTGTATTCAAAAACAAACTTCTACCTGGTCGTATGGGTGGGGACCGTATCACAGTACAAAACTTAGAGATCGTGAAAGTAGATACAGAACGTAATCTTCTTCTAGTAAAAGGTAATGTACCTGGTGCGAGAAAATCAGTTATTACAGTAAAAAGTGCTGTAAAAGTAAAATAATTTACTAGGAAAGGAGGACATTTGAATGCCTAAAGTATCATTGTATAACCAATCCGGTTCAGCTGTAGGAGAAATCGAATTAAACGATTCTGTATTCGGTGTTGAACCAAATAAACAAGTATTATTCGATGCAGTAATTATGCAAAGAGCTTCCTTACGTCAAGGAACTCACAAAACAAAAATCCGTTCTGAAGTAGCTGGCGGAGGACGTAAACCATGGCGTCAAAAGGGTACTGGTCGTGCTCGTCAAGGTTCTATTCGTTCACCACAATGGCGTGGCGGTGGAACAGTATTTGGTCCAACTCCAAGAAGCTATAGCTACAAATTACCTAAAAAAGTACGCCGTTTAGCGATCAAATCAGCATTATCTACTAAGGTGTTAGAGGAAAACATTCTAGTATTAGACAATCTAGTATTAGAAACTCCTAAAACAAAAGAAATGGTTGCGGTACTGAAAGGATTAAACGTTGATCGTAAAGCGTTAATCGTAACTGCAGATGCAAACGAAGCAGTAGAACTTTCAGCACGTAACATTCCTGGAGTAACAGTTGTTGTTGCAAATGGAGTAAATGTTCTTGATGTTCTTAACCATGATAAGCTTGTGATTACTAAAGCTGCGGTGGAAAAAGTAGAGGAGGTGCTCGCATAATGAAAGATCCTCGTGATATTATTAAGAGCCCTGTTATTACTGAACGTTCATCAGACCTTATGGCTGAAAAAAAATACACATTTGATGTTGACGTGAAAGCTAATAAAACCGAAGTTAAAGATGCTATTGAGCAAATTTTCGGTGTGACAGTTGAAAAAGTAAACATCATGAACTACAAAGGTAAGTTCAAGCGTGTAGGACGTTACAGTGGATATACAAATCGTCGCAGAAAAGCAATCGTTAAGTTAACTGCAGATAGCAAAGAAATCGAATTCTTTGAAGTTTAATTTTATAGAGAAGGAGGGAAATAGAGATGGCGATTAAAAAATATAAACCAACCTCTAACGGTCGTCGTGGTATGACAACATTAGACTTCGCTGAAATCACTACTGACAGACCAGAGAAATCATTACTTGCGCCTTTACACAAAAAAGGTGGACGTAATAACCAAGGTAAAATCACAGTACGTCATCAAGCTGGCGGACATAAGCGTCAATATCGTGTAATTGACTTTAAACGCGATAAAGATGGTATACCAGGACGCGTTGCTACGATCGAATATGATCCAAACCGTTCAGCAAATATTGCTTTAATTAACTATGCAGATGGAGAAAAACGTTACATTCTTGCTCCTAAAAACCTAAAAGTAGGTATGGAGGTAGTGTCAGGATCAGACGCTGACATCAAAGTAGGTAATGCACTTCCATTAGTTAACATTCCAGTAGGTACAGTAATCCACAACATCGAATTAAAGCCTGGTAAAGGTGGACAATTAGTTCGTTCAGCTGGAACTTCTGCACAAGTACTTGGTAAAGAAGGTAAATATGTTCTAGTTCGTTTGAATTCAGGTGAAGTTCGCATGATTCTAGCTACTTGCCGCGCGACAGTAGGTCAAGTTGGTAACGAACAACATGAACTAGTTAACATTGGTAAAGCAGGTCGTTCACGCTGGTTAGGTAAACGCCCAACAGTTCGTGGATCTGTTATGAACCCTAACGATCACCCACACGGTGGTGGTGAAGGTAAAGCACCAATCGGACGTAAGTCACCTATGACTCCATGGGGTAAACCAACTCTTGGATTCAAGACTCGTAAGAAGAAAAACAAATCAGATAAATTTATCGTACGTCGTCGTAAAAAATAACGGGATTGTGCTACGGTTCATCGGAACCGTAGGTCAATCACGAAGGGAGGTTCACTTATGGGACGCAGTTTGAAAAAAGGACCTTTTGTAGATGACCACTTAATGAAAAAGGTTGAAAATCAAAATGGATCTGAGAAGAAACAAGTTATTAAAACTTGGTCACGTCGTTCAACGATTTTCCCTCAATTCATCGGTCATACAATTGCGGTATATGATGGTCGTAAACATGTACCAGTCTATGTTACTGAAGATATGGTAGGTCATAAACTTGGTGAATTCGCACCAACTCGTACTTACAAAGGCCACGCAAGTGACGATAAGAAAACAAGACGTTAATGAGAGGAGGATTATCTATGCAAGCTAAAGCTGTTGCGAGAACAGTTCGTATTGCTCCTCGTAAAGTTCGTTTAGTAGCAGATTTAATTCGAGGCAAGCAAGTAGGTGAAGCAATCGCGATCCTACGACACACACCAAAGGCTGCTTCTCCTGTTGTAGAAAAGGTATTAAATTCTGCGATTGCGAATGCAGAGCATAACTACGAAATGGATGCTAATAACTTAGTTATTACTGAAGCATATGTAAATGAAGGTCCAACATTAAAAAGATTCCGTCCAAGAGCTATGGGACGTGCTAGTCAGATCAATAAGCGCACTAGCCACATTACAATCGTGGTATCAGAAAAGAAGGAGGGATAAGTAGTGGGTCAAAAAGTTAATCCAGTCGGACTGCGTGTCGGCATCATTCGTGATTGGGAGTCAAAATGGTACGCAGGTAAAGACTATGCAGATTTATTACATGAAGACCTTAAAGTTCGCGAATATATCGCAAAACGTTTAAGTGATGCTTCTGTATCAAAAATTGAGATCGAACGTGCAGCTAATCGTATTAACGTTACTGTCCATACCGCAAAACCAGGTATGGTTATTGGTAAAGGTGGTACTGAAGTTGAAGCACTTCGTAAAGCATTAAACCAATTAACTGGCAAGAGAGTACACATCAACATCCTTGAAATCAAAAAAGCTGATGTTGACGCAACTCTAGTAGCTGAAAATATTGCTCGTCAATTAGAAAATCGTGTTTCATTCCGTCGTGCACAAAAGCAAGCTATCCAACGTGCTATGCGTGCTGGTGCTCAAGGTATCAAGACACAAACTTCAGGTCGTTTAGGCGGAGCTGATATCGCTCGTGCAGAACACTACAGTGAAGGTACAGTTCCACTTCATACACTTCGTGCAGATATCGACTATGGTACTGCTGAAGCTGATACAACTTATGGAAAGATCGGCGTAAAAGTATGGATCTATCGTGGAGAAGTCCTTCCTACTAAGAAGAAGACTGTGGAAGGAGGAAAATAATATGTTATTACCAAAACGTGTTAAATACCGCAGAGAACACCGTGGAAAGATGCGTGGTCAAGCAAAAGGTGGTACTGAAGTACATTTCGGAGAATACGGTTTACAAGCTCAAGAAGCATCTTGGATTACAAACCGTCAAATCGAAGCTGCTCGTATCGCGATGACACGTTATATGAAACGTGGCGGTAAAGTTTGGATTAAAATTTTCCCATCAAAACCATATACAGCAAAACCTCTAGAAGTACGTATGGGTTCCGGTAAAGGTGCTCCTGAAGGATGGGTAGCTGTTGTTAAACCTGGTAAAGTTATGTTTGAAATTGCTGGTGTATCTGAAGAGATCGCTCGTGAAGCTCTACGCCTAGCATCTCATAAGCTACCAGTTAAAACTAAGTTCGTAAAACGTGAAGAAATTGGTGGTGAATCAAATGAAAGCTAATGAAATCCGTGACCTTACCACTGCCGAAATAGAACAAAAAGTAAAATCATTAAAAGAAGAGTTATTTAACCTTCGCTTTCAATTAGCTACTGGCCAACTTGAGAATACTGCACGTATTCGTGAAGTACGTAAATCAATCGCTCGTATGAAGACAGTAGTCCGCGAAAGAGAAATCGGTCGTAAATAATCGATAACCAGGAAGGAGGTCTACGATAGTGAGTGAACGTAACCAACGTAAAGTCTACACTGGACGTGTTGTATCTGACAAAATGGATAAAACAGTAACTGTTCTAGTAGAAACCTATAAGAAACATTCTCTTTACGGTAAACGCGTAAAGTATTCTAAAAAATTCAAAGCACATGATGAAAACAATGTTGCGAAAATCGGCGACGTCGTTAGAATTATGGAGACTCGCCCATTATCTGCTACAAAACGCTTCCGTCTTGTTGAAGTAGTAGAGAAAGCAGTTATTATCTAAATATATATTGTTCGGATCAATCAATAATCCGAAGGGAGGTTTCATGAATGATTCAACAAGAAACTCGTTTGAAAGTTGCTGACAATTCTGGAGCACGTGAAGTACTAACTATTAAAGTATTAGGTGGTTCTGGTCGTAAAACAGCAAATATTGGTGATGTTATCGTATGTACAGTAAAACAAGCAACACCAGGTGGCGTTGTTAAAAAAGGTGATGTTGTTAAAGCTGTAATCGTACGTACTAAGCGTGGTGTACGTCGTAATGACGGTACTTACATCCGTTTTGACGAAAATGCCTGCGTTATAATCCGTGATGACAAGAGTCCACGTGGAACTCGTATCTTCGGTCCTGTGGCACGTGAATTACGTGATAGCAACTTTATGAAAATTGTTTCATTAGCTCCAGAAGTATTATAATTCGAAATCGACTAGCCTTTAAGGAGGTGCGAAATAGATGCATGTAAAAAAGGGTGACAAGGTACAGGTTATTTCAGGTAAAGATAAAGGTAAACAAGGTGTGATCCTTGAAAGCTTTCCAAAGAAAGACCGTGTTCTTGTAGAAGGCGTTAATATCGTAAAGAAACACTCAAAACCGTCTCAAGTGAATCCACAAGGTGGAATCATTAGCCAAGAGGCACCTATTCATGTATCAAATGTAATGCCATTAGATCCTAAATCTGGTACTCCAACACGTGTTGGTTACAAAGAAGTTGATGGCAAAAAGGTACGTGTAGCAAAAAAATCTGGTGAAGTTTTAGATAAATAGTAAACAAAGAAAGGAGGTACTTACATGAACCGCCTAAAAGAAAAATTTCAAAAAGAAATTACACCTGCTCTAATGAGCAAGTTTAACTATAAGTCTGTTATGCAGGTTCCGAAAGTAGAAAAAATCGTGATCAACATGGGTGTTGGTGACGCAGTTCAAAACTCTAAAGTATTAGATAACGCAGTAGAGGAGTTAGCTGCTCTAAGTGGTCAAAAGCCAGTTGTAACTAGAGCTAAGAAATCTATCGCTGGTTTCCGTCTTCGTGAAGGTATGCCAATCGGTGCGAAAGTTACATTACGTGGTGAACGTATGTATGATTTCTTAGATAAGCTTGTTTCTATCTCACTTCCTCGTGTACGTGACTTCCGTGGTGTATCAAAGAAATCTTTTGATGGCCGTGGTAACTACACTTTAGGTGTAAAAGAACAATTAATTTTCCCTGAAATTGATTACGATAAAGTAAGTAAAGTTCGTGGTATGGATATCGTTATCGTAACAACTGCAAATACTGACGAAGAAGCTCGTGAGTTATTAACAGCATTCGGTATGCCGTTCCAAAAGTAAAGGAGGCGAAAACGTGGCTAAGAAATCAATGATTGCGAAACAAAAACGCACACAGAAATTTAAAGTACAAGAGTACACTCGTTGCGAACGTTGCGGCCGTCCACACTCTGTATTACGTAAATTTAAATTATGCCGTATTTGTTTCCGTGAACTAGCTTATAAGGGTCAAATTCCTGGTGTAAAAAAAGCAAGTTGGTAAACCCCGAATTGGGAAGGAGGTAAAAATACTATGGTGATGACAGATCCAATTGCAGATATGCTTACTCGCATCCGAAATGCGAACATGGTTCGTCATGAGAAACTTGAAATCCCTGCATCTAATATCAAAAGGGAAATCGCCGAAATTTTAAAGCGTGAAGGTTTCGTTCGTGACGTTGAATTTATTGAGGATGATAAACAAGGTATTATCCGTATCTTCTTAAAGTACGGTGCAAACAATGAGCGCGTAATTACTGGTCTTAAGCGTATTAGTAAGCCTGGTCTACGTGTTTATGCAAAATCTAACGAAGTACCACGTGTGTTAAACGGTTTAGGAATCGCGATCGTTTCAACTTCACAAGGTGTGTTAACTGATAAAGAAGCTCGTCAAAAGCAAGCCGGCGGAGAAGTATTAGCTTACGTTTGGTAATAGCTTGAAAAGAATGGAGGTGTAGTACATGTCACGTATTGGTAAAAAACCAATCGAAATACCATCAGGTGTTACTGTAACATTCAACGGTAATACTGCTACTGTTAAGGGACCAAAGGGCGAGTTAACTCGTGCTTTCCATCCTGATATGCAAATCAATGTTGAAGAGAACGTAATTAACGTTACTCGCCCAACTGATAATAAAGAACACCGTGCTCTTCACGGTACAACTCGTAGTCTTTTAGGGAACATGGTTGAAGGTGTATCCAAAGGTTATGAAAGAGGTTTAGAGCTAATCGGGGTCGGATACCGTGCTCAAAAATCTGGTAACAAACTTGTTCTAAACGTTGGATATTCTCATCCAGTAGAAATCGTTCCAGAGGCTGGTGTAGAAATCGATGTACCTTCTAACACAAAGATCGTTGTTAAAGGTATCGATAAAGAACGTGTTGGAGCGTTAGCTGCTAATATTCGTGGTGTACGTCCGCCTGAGCCTTATAAAGGAAAAGGTATTCGCTACGAAGGTGAATTTGTACGTCGTAAGGAAGGTAAAACTGCGAAGTAAGCCTTTTTAGGTAAAAGAAAGGAGAGACGTAAATGATTACGAAACAGGATAAAAATGCAGTTCGTAGAAAAAGACATGCTCGTGTTCGTTCTCGTGTTTCAGGAACTGCTACTCGTCCTCGCCTAAATGTGTTCCGCTCAAATAAACACATTTACGCTCAATTAATCGATGATGTGAACTCAGTAACAATCGCAAGTGCTTCTACATTAGATAAAGAACTTTCTGTTGAAGGTGCTGGTAACGTAGATGCAGCTACAAAGGTTGGAGAACTAGTTGCAAAACGCGGAATTGAAAAAGGAATCAAAGAGGTTGTATTCGACCGCGGAGGTTACCTATATCACGGACGTGTTAAAGCACTAGCAGATGCTGCTCGTGAAGCTGGATTACAATTTTAATAAAAAAGGAGGGACATTATAGATGCGTCGCATTGATCCAAATAAATTAGAACTTGAAGAACGCGTAGTTACCGTTAACCGTGTAGCTAAAGTTGTTAAAGGTGGTCGTCGTTTCCGCTTTGCAGCACTAGTTGTTGTCGGTGATAAGAACGGACATGTTGGTTTTGGAACTGGTAAAGCTCAAGAAGTTCCAGATGCAATTCGTAAAGCAATTGAAGATGCTAAAAAGAATCTTGTTTCTGTACCAATGGTTGGAACAACAATTCCTCACCAAGTAATTGGTCAGTTTGGAGCAGGTGAAGTACTATTAAAACCTGCATCTGAAGGTACTGGAGTTATCGCTGGTGGACCAGTTCGTGCGGTATTAGAACTTGCTGGTATCGGTGATATCCTTTCTAAATCATTAGGAACAAATACTCCTGTAAATATGATTCGTGCTACAATAGAAGGATTAACTCAATTAAAGCGTGCTGAAGAAGTAGCTAAGTTACGTGGTAAATCAGTAGAAGAACTGTTAGGATAGGAGGGAAAACACATGTCAAAGAAATTAGAAATCACCCTCACTCGCAGTGTCATTGGACGTCCTGAAGACCAACGTGTAACTGTTCGTACTCTTGGATTGAAAAAATTACATCAAACTGTTGTTCATGATGATAATGCTGCGATTCGCGGTATGATTAATAAAGTTGCTCACCTAGTTACGGTTAAAGAACAATAATCGAATTTTTTTCTGAAATAAGGAGGTGCCCAAATGAAACTTCATGAATTACAACCGGCTGAAGGTTCTCGTAAAACACGTAATCGTGTAGGACGTGGAACTGGTTCAGGTAATGGTAAAACATCTGGTAAAGGTCATAAAGGTCAAAAAGCGCGTTCTGGTGGCGGTGTTCGTCCTGGATTTGAAGGTGGTCAAACCCCTCTATTCCAACGCTTACCAAAACGTGGTTTTACAAACATCAATCGCAAAGACTTTGCAATTGTTAACCTAGAAACATTAAACCGTTTCGAAGACGGAACAGAAGTTACACCTGAACTTTTAATTGAAACTGGCGTTGTAAGTAAACTTAATGCTGGTGTTAAGATCCTTGGAAAAGGTACTCTTGACAAAAAGCTAACAGTTAGAGCTCACAAATTCTCCTCTACTGCTCAACAAGCTATTGAAGCTGCTGGCGGAAAAACTGAGGTGATTTAATGTTTCAAACAATCTCCAATTTTATGCGCGTTGGTGATATAAGAAACAAGATTATATTCACCTTACTAATGTTAGTAGTATTTCGAATCGGCACCTTTATTCCAGTACCAAATGTAAATGCCGATGTTTTAAAAGCGACTGATAGCAATACAGCGTTTGGCCTTTTAAATACATTTGGTGGTGGAGCATTGTTTAACTTCTCAATCCTTGCAATGGGGATCATGCCTTACATTACTGCTTCAATTATTATTCAATTGTTGCAAATGGACGTTGTTCCTAAATTTACGGAATGGTCTAAGCAAGGAGAAGTTGGACGTCGTAAATTGGCACAATTTACTCGTTATGGCACGATCGTGCTCGGTTTTATCCAAGCATTAGGTATGTCATACGGTTTTAACAATATGTCAAACGGGATGTTAATTGAAAATCCAAACATAGGTACTTACCTGCTAATTGCTGTAGTTCTTACTGCCGGAACAGCATTTTTAATGTGGTTAGGTGAACAGATTACAGCTAAAGGTGTTGGTAACGGAATTTCAATTATTATCTTTGCTGGTATTGTTGCCGGAATTCCTACGGCTGTAAATCAATACTATGTACAACAGTTTGAAGATGCTGGAGACCAATTATTCTTACGTATCATTACTGTTGTATTATTGTTAATTGCCGTTATAGCTGTGGTTGTAGGTGTAATATTCGTACAACAAGCTTTACGAAAAATTCCAATCCAATATGCAAAGCGATTAGCTGCTAATAGCCCGGTTGGAGGTCACTCTACTCATTTACCTTTAAAAGTAAATGCAGCTGGTGTTATTCCTGTAATCTTTGCAGTTTCCTTCATTATTACACCACCAACGATTGCTTCGTTCTTTGGTCCTAATGCGGTAACTGAATGGATTCAAAAATATTTTGATTATACTCAGCCTGTTGGGATGATCATATATATTGCACTAATCATTGCGTTCACATATTTCTATACATTTGTTCAAGTTAATCCTGAGCAAATGGCTGATAATTTAAAAAAGCAAGGCGGTTATATTCCAGGGATTCGCCCAGGAAGAAATACGCAAGAGTATGTAACGAAAATTCTATATCGATTAACATTTGTTGGTTCTATTTTCTTAGCAGCTATTTCTGTTCTTCCTGTATTCTTTATAAAATTTGCGAATTTACCGGAGTCTTTACAAATTGGTGGAACGAGCTTGCTCATCGTTATCGGTGTTGCACTCGAGACAATGAAGCAACTTGAAAGTCAACTTGTAAAACGCCATTATAAAGGATTTATCAAATAAGGTACTGGGAATACAATTCCCAGCACCTCTAAGATAAAGAGGCTGAGGGGGCAAATCACTTGAACTTAGTATTAATGGGGCTTCCGGGTGCTGGTAAAGGTACTCAAGCTGAAAAAATCGTAGAAAAGTACAATATCCCTCATATCTCTACGGGAGATATGTTCCGTGCTGCAATAAAAGATGGAACAGAACTAGGGCTTCAGGCAAAGTCTTTTATGGATAAAGGTGAGCTTGTTCCTGATGAAGTTACGATCGGAATTGTCCGTGAACGATTAAGCAAAGATGATTGCAATAATGGTTTCTTACTTGATGGATTTCCACGTACAGTTCCACAAGCAGAAGCACTTGAGACAATTCTTACTGATCTCGATAAAAAGATTGACTATGTAATTAACATTGAAGTCGATTCTGAAATCTTACTTGAGAGATTAACTGGTCGACGAATTTGTAAGGAATGTGGTTCTACTTACCACTTAGTATTTAACCCACCGGCTCAGGAGGGTAAATGTGATAAATGTGGCGGTGAACTTTATCAACGTGCAGATGATAATGCGGAAACTGTTGGAACTCGTCTACAAGTAAATATCGAGCAGTCAAAGCCACTTCTTGACTTTTATCAGGAAAAGGGATATCTTCGCAATATCAATGGGCAACAAGAAATAAACAAAGTTTTTGGTGATGTAGAGGAGCTTCTTGGGGGATTACAATAGATGATTATTTGCAAGTCACCAAGGGAAATCGAAATTATGCGCGAGGCTGGAAAGATCGTCGCATTGACGCACCAAGAACTACAACAATATATTACTCCAGGGATTTCTACGAAAGAACTGGATACAATTGCTGAAAAGTTTATTCGTGGATTTGATGCAATTCCTTCTTTTAAAGGGTATAATGGTTTTCGCGGTAGTATCTGTACCTCTGTTAATGAAGAGTTGGTGCATGGTTTGCCAGGTGATCGCGTTTTACAAGATGGAGATATTATTAGTATCGATATCGGGGCGCAATACAATGGCTATCATGGTGACTCAGCTTGGACATATCCTGTAGGTACGATTCATAAGGAAAATCAAAAACTTCTTAATGTAACCGAAGAATCCCTTTATCGAGGATTAGAGGAAGTAAAACCTGGTGTGCGTCTTTCAAATATTTCTCATGCAATCCAAGTTTATGTCGAAGCGAACAATTTCTCGATCGTTCGAGAATATGTTGGTCACGGTGTGGGCAAAGAATTACATGAGGAGCCGCAAATTCCACATTATGGTCCTCCTAATAAAGGACCACGTTTAAAACCAGGAATGGTACTTGCCGTTGAACCGATGGTAAATGCAGGTAGTCGATACGTGAAGACGTTAGCAGATAACTGGACTGTTGTAACAGTCGATGGCAAAACGTGTGCGCATTTTGAACATACGATTGCTATTACAGAAACAGGGTATGAGATCTTAACAAAATTGTAAGGCACAAACCCTATTCATTAGAATAACATTCATCTAATTTTTGATTACGTATCTCCGGAAGTTCAGAGCAGTATTAAGGAAACTGGTCGATGGCAAACGTAAAGCAATGTTAGTGTGTATCGAGTTTGTCAATGAGCAAGTTACTGATTTGAAGAAGGGAGAACATTCCAATGGCGAAAGACGATGTAATTGAAGTTGAAGGTACTGTTGCTGAAACATTACCTAATGCAATGTTTAAAGTTGAATTAGAGAATGGTCATACTGTTTTGGCCCATGTTTCTGGTAAAATTCGCATGCACTTTATTCGTATTTTACCCGGAGACAAGGTAACGGTTGAATTATCACCTTATGACTTGACTCGCGGTAGGATTACGTACCGTTTTAAATAAATGCGCTCCGAACTATCAAGGAGGTTTGAAAAATGAAAGTGAGACCATCAGTAAAACCTATCTGCGAAAAGTGTAAAGTTATTCGTAGAAAAGGTAAAGTAATGGTAATTTGTGAAAACCCAAAACATAAACAAAAACAAGGCTAATTAATAAGGAGGTGTACGTCTAAATGGCACGTATTGCTGGTGTTGATATTCCGCGTGAAAAACGTGTGGTTATATCTTTAACATATATTTTTGGAATCGGACGTCCAACTGCACAAAAAATTCTTGCAGAAGCTGGTGTTTCTGAAGATACTCGCGTTCGCGATCTTACTGAAGACGAATTAAACAAGATTCGTGACATCGTTGACCGCTACAAAGTAGAAGGTGACCTTCGTCGTGAAGTTTCACTTAACATCAAACGTTTAATCGAAATTGGTTCTTACCGTGGTCTACGTCATCGTCGTGGATTACCTGTAAGAGGTCAAAATACAAAAAATAACGCTCGTACACGTAAAGGACCTCGTCGTACTGTAGCAAACAAGAAGAAATAGTAAGGGAGGTAATGGATAATGGCACGTAAAACGAATACTCGTAAACGTCGTGTAAAAAAGAATATTGAATCTGGTGTTGCACACATCCGTTCAACATTCAACAATACGATCGTAACAATTACAGATGCACACGGAAATGCAATTTCTTGGTCAAGTGCTGGTGCTCTTGGTTTCAGAGGTTCACGTAAGTCTACTCCATTTGCGGCACAAATGGCTGCTGAAACAGCTGCTAAAGCATCAATGGAACATGGTATGAGAACTCTTGAAGTAACTGTAAAAGGCCCTGGTGCAGGACGTGAAGCTGCAATTCGTGCTCTTCAAGCTGCTGGTCTTGAAGTTACAGCTATTAAAGATGTTACTCCAGTACCACATAACGGATGTCGCCCACCAAAACGTCGTCGTGTATAACATAATTACAAATACGACAAGACATATTTGATCTTTTTCTGTATAAGATTTTTTATCCATGGCTATAATGGATTAATGGGTTTTGATAAACTTTTTTACTGTGTAAGGAAGCTTCAAATACTTTCTTATCTTATAAGTGTAACAAAGGCGTGAGTGAGTATTTCTTGCAAATCGCCGTGTTTTCTTTATAAGTTCTTTACAGAATAATCGAGTTGTTGTGCACAGTTAGGGAACTTAACTTTTGGGAATTTCGGTTAGACGTCTTTGATCATGGTCTAGCCGAGGTTTCGACGTTTTGAAGGAGGGTTTATAAATGATCGAAATTGAAAAACCAAAAATCGAAACGGTTGAAATCAGCGAAGATGCCAATTATGGTAAATTCGTCGTCGAGCCACTTGAGCGTGGATATGGAACAACTTTGGGTAACTCCTTACGTCGTATCCTATTATCTTCTCTCCCTGGTGCCGCTGTTACGTCTATCCAAATAGATGGGGTACTGCATGAGTTCTCAACAATCGAAGGCGTCGTCGAAGATGTAACATCTATTATCTTAAATGTGAAGAAATTAGCTCTTAAAATCTACTCAGATGATGAGAAGACTCTAGAGATTGATGTTCAAGGTGAAGGTCCAGTTATAGCTTCTGACATCACGCATGACAGTGATGTTGAAATCTTAAACCCAGATCTACACATTGCAACACTTGCTAAGGATGCACATTTTCGTGTGAGATTAACTGCAAAGCGCGGACGAGGATATTCTCCAGCTGATGCAAACAAGCGTGATGATCGACCAATCGGTGTTATTCCAATTGACTCCATCTATACACCAGTTGCACGTGTTAATTACCAAGTGGAAAATACACGTGTTGGACAGGTCGCGAACTTTGACAAACTGACTTTTGATGTTTGGACAGACGGCAGTACTGGTCCGAAAGAAGCGATTGCACTAGGTGCGAAAATCCTAACAGAACATTTAAATATTTTTGTAGGATTAACAGATGAAGCTCAAAATGCAGAAATTATGGTTGAAAAAGAAGAGGATCAAAAAGAGAAAGTCCTCGAGATGACAATTGAAGAATTGGATCTCTCAGTTCGTTCATATAACTGCTTAAAGAGAGCAGGAATTAATACGGTTCAAGAGCTTGCTCATAAAACTGAAGAAGATATGATGAAGGTACGTAACCTTGGTCGTAAATCTTTAGAAGAAGTTAAGGCTAAACTAGAAGAGCTTGGTTTAGGCTTACGTAAAGATGACTGACTCGGTTTGAATTATGCGAATTAGAGGCATCTTTCTCATCACGAAAGTCTATTGTTACAAGAGCCTAGTTATCTAATGCTTTGTCTTTCATAATAATTCAACAAAGGAGGGAATACCTCATGTCATACCAAAAACTAGGACGTACAAGCGCGCAAC
Organism: Ferdinandcohnia sp. GQ5; assembly: GCF_059759275.1. Taxonomy (NCBI): domain Bacteria; kingdom Bacillati; phylum Bacillota; class Bacilli; order Caryophanales; family Bacillaceae; genus Ferdinandcohnia; species Ferdinandcohnia sp. GQ5. Next base: position 17,664 of record NZ_JCAXEW010000027.1, on the reverse strand, counting down.
GTAAGGCGTTATTACGTGACCTTACTACTGACTTAATCATCAACGAGCGTATCGAAACAACTGAAGCTCGCGCGAAGGAATTAAAATCAGTTGTAGAAAAAATGATTACATTAGGTAAGCGTGGTGACCTTCACGCTCGTCGTCAAGCTGCATCTTACATCCGTAATGAAGTAGCAAACGAAGAGACTGGTCAAGATGCGCTACAAAAATTATTCAGTGACATCGCAACTCGCTATGAAGAGCGTCAAGGTGGATACACTCGTATCATGAAAATCGGACCTCGTCGTGGTGACGGTGCTCCAATGGTTATCATTGAATTAGTTTAATTTTATTTTTCTTTTAAGGGCGGGACAGTTTTTCAAACTGGTCTAAGCCCTTTTTATTTTACATTCATTATTTTTCGAAAAAGATAGAATTATTTATAAATAGTATACTACAATCCTTTTTGAACGAGTACTATGTATAGCGCTTTTCCTAAAAGATAGGAATAATGCGTTCTAATTCCCTTGACAGATAAGGAAGAAACGAATAATTTTTAAGGTAGTAAGTTGGATTAAGAAATAATATTATTTCTATGGAAATAATTTTATATAGCGATTAGATTAAATAAAGATAAGACGTCTGCGAATGGCGTGGATTTTTAAATGAGTGTTTTCGAGCAATACCAAGAAGTTTTAGGCGATATTCGCCTGGAGTATTTGATAGGAAGGTAGAGGGGGATGAGAATGGGCGAGAACCTTTTAGTCGTTGACCAGATAAGCTATCAATATGCAGAAAATGCTAGCCCCGCACTAGAAAATCTATCATTCTCTGTTCAAAAAGGAGAGTGGCTTGCGATTGTAGGTCATAACGGTTCTGGAAAATCAACCCTAGCACGTATTCTCAATGGGTTATTGTTACCTCAAACCGGTGCAGTAACAATTGAAGGAGTACAGCTAAATGAAGATTCAATTTGGGATATTAGAAGGAAGATTGGGATGGTGTTTCAAAATCCAGATAATCAGTTCGTTGGAACAACTGTACAAGATGATATTGCTTTTGGAATGGAAAACAACGGGATCCCACGAGAAACGATGGCTTCACGAATTGAAAGAGTTATTGATATGGTTAATATGAGGGATTTTCTAGAACATGAACCGCACCAGCTCTCAGGTGGTCAAAAACAGCGAGTTGCAATTGCTGGTGTTCTTGCTGTTCAACCAGATTTAATCATCTTGGATGAGGCAACCTCTATGTTAGATCCAATCGGTCGTACAGAGGTTCTAGAAACAATAAGAGAAATTAAAAATGAAAGTCAGATTACAGTTATGTCAATTACCCATGACTTAGAGGAAGCAGCAAGAGCCGATCGAATTATAGTAATGAACCAGGGGCAATTGTTCGCAGAAGGAAAACCTGAAGAGATTTTTGCGTTAGATGATAAGCTTGTAGAAATAGGTTTGGATTTACCCTTTTCTGTAAAAGTATCTAAAAAACTACGAGCAATCGGTGTTCCGCTCTCTAAGAATCATATAACAGAAGAAGGCTTGGTGGATGAGTTATGGACATTACAATTGAAAATTTAGAACATCGCTATCAGATTCGTTCACCATTTGAAAGACTAGCCTTATATGATGTTAATGCACATATCAAATCTGGTTCATACACCGCTATAATCGGTCACACGGGTTCTGGAAAATCAACCATCCTCCAGCATTTAAATGGACTCTTGCAGCCAACCTCAGGATCAATCACCATTGGAGAACGAACAATTAGTTCCAAACAAAAAGAAAAAAAACTTAAGTCATTACGCAAGAACGTTGGGGTTGTATTCCAATTTCCCGAACATCAACTTTTTGAGGAAACGGTTGAGAAAGATATTTGCTTTGGACCGCTGAACTTTGGGGTACCATTAGAAGAAGCTAAGAAAAGAGCTAGACAAACCATAAAAATGGTCGGTCTATCTGATGAATACTTAATGAAGTCACCCTTTGATTTAAGTGGGGGACAAATGCGGCGAGTTGCAATCGCAGGAATATTGGCAATGAACCCACAGGTTTTGGTCTTGGACGAGCCTACTGCCGGGCTAGACCCAAGGGGGCGGTTTGAGATTATGGAGATGTTTTACAAACTTCATAAAGAAAACGGTCTAACAACAGTTCTTGTAACCCATAGTATGGAAGATGCATCCCGTTACGCTGATCAAATACTTGTCATGGAAAAAGGAACGATAAAATTCCAAGGAAGTCCTGTAGAGATATTCTCAAAACCTGAACAAGTTCTTCATTTAGGATTAGATGTACCTGAGGCAGTTAGATTAAAAGGACTGCTCGAAGAAAAGTTAGGAATTGAAATTCCGCGAGCAGCTAGTCTGTCGGTAGATGAAATTGTTCAATATGTAGGAAATGCCCTTAAAGATAAGGGGGTCCTGAAATGAACATTATTATAGGTCGTTATATACCTGCTCATTCTCTGATTCATCAAATGGATCCTAGAGCAAAGCTATTATTAATTTTTTTCTATGTGTTTATCGTCTTTTTAGCTAATTCAGTTCTTACCTATGTACTATTAGGGATTTATACCTTAGGAATTGTATTACTAACAAAGGTTCAATTACGCTACATTTTGTCGGGATTAAAACCAATTTTGTGGGTTATTCTCTTTACATTTATCCTTCATATTTTTTTAACTAAAGAAGGAGACTTATTAGTCGACTTTGGTTGGCTACAAATTTATGAAGGTGGCGTAACACAAGGGATTTTTATTTCGTTACGGCTATTATATTTAATTATTATGACTACAATATTAACATTAACAAGTACACCGATTGAAATCACTGATGGCATGGAAAGCTTATTAGCACCATTTAAAAAAATCGGCCTCCCTACACATGAGCTTGCGTTAATGATGTCGATTTCACTTCGATTTATTCCGACATTAATGCAAGAAACAGAGAAAATCATGAAGGCACAAGCTGCAAGAGGGGTCGAATTTACGAGTGGACCGATAAAAGATCGCATGAAGGCGGTTGTTCCTTTATTAATTCCGTTGTTTATAAGTTCATTTAAACGGGCAGAAGAACTGGCTATTGCGATGGAAGCAAGGGGTTATCGTGGCGGAGAAGGACGTACAAAATTACGAGTGCTACAGTGGCGAGGCCTCGATACACTTATGTTAGTCTTACTATTTGCAATGGCAGTGGTTTTATTTTTACTACGAGGATAATGAGGAGAAAAATGAGAAGGTACAAATGCATCATATCCTATGATGGAACCCATTTTTCAGGGTATCAGGTACAACCGAATAAACGAACTGTGCAATCTGCCTTTGAACTTGCTTTACAGAAAATGCATAAAGGAGAACAGGTGAAAACAGTAGCTTCTGGTCGAACAGATGCAACTGTACATGCCCGTGGACAGGTTGTTCATTTTGATTCACCATTATCTATTCCAGTCGAAGGCTGGAAACGAGCTCTAAATTCGATGCTCCCTGAAGACATCCGGGTTCGTTCTGTTGAGGAAGTTGATCCTGACTTTCATGCACGTTTTGATGTGAAGGCGAAGGAATATCGGTATCGATTGTTGATGAGTGAAGAGCCTTGCGTTTTTAAACGTAATTTTACTTATCATTATACTTTTCCAATAGATCTTCATGCAATGAGAGAAGCGTCATTACGATTATTAGGCACACATGATTTTACGAGTTTCTGTGCTTCAAAAACGGAAGTACAAGATAAAGTTCGAACCATATACGAGATTCATATTGAAAGTTATGATGATGAACTTATTTTTTCGTTTATAGGAAATGGATTCTTATATAATATGGTAAGAATATTAGTAGGCACGTTACTAGAAGTCGGAAGAGGCCAAAAAGACCCAAGTATGATGGAAGCCATTCTTTCCGGAAAAGACAGATCGCTTGCAGGAAAGACCGCGCCAGGTCAAGGATTATACCTTTGGCAGGTTTTCTACGAAGAGTGGAAGGGTATAGGAAGCTGAAAGATCGTTATAACAACTAATCCTGGTGTAACATTTTCTTGACATTACATCCTGAAAGTTATATTATATTTTAGTATGATATTTAAACACCACGTTAAAGCCCCGGAACTTTAATCGTGATTAAATACAAAATGAAACGTTAGTGAAATTAGGAGGGAAATTCATGCGTACAACATTTATGGCTAATGCTAGCAATATAGAGCGCAAATGGTATGTTGTAGATGCTGCAGGCAAAACTTTAGGTCGTTTATCAACTGAAGTTGCAACATTACTTCGTGGAAAACACAAACCAACTTACACACCACATGTTGACACTGGTGATAATGTAATCATCATCAATGCTGAAAAAATCGAATTAACTGGTAATAAATTAAATGACAAGATTTACTACCGTCACAGTCAATTCCCAGGTGGTTTAAAATCAAGAACGGCATTAGAAATGCGTACAAACTATCCAACAAAAATGCTTGAACTTGCAATCAAAGGAATGCTTCCAAAAGGTTCACTTGGTCGTCAAATGGCTAAGAAATTGCACGTTTATGCTGGAAGCGAACATCCACATCAAGCACAACAACCTGAAGTTTACGAACTTCGCGGTTAATTAATAAGGAGGGTATTAATTTGGCACAGGTACAATATTATGGCACTGGTCGTCGTAAAAGCTCCGTTGCACGTGTACGTTTAGTTCCTGGCGACGGACGCATCGTAATCAACGGTCGTGACATTGCAGACTATATTCCATTCGAAGCTTTAAGAGAAGTTGTAAAACAACCTCTAAACGCTACTGAAACTTTAGGTAATTATGACGTTCTTGTTAACGTTAATGGCGGAGGATACACTGGTCAAGCTGGCGCTATCCGTCACGGTATCGCTCGTGCATTGCTACAAGCTGATCCTGAATTCCGTCCAGCATTAAAATCTGCAGGACTATTAACACGTGATCCGCGTATGAAAGAACGTAAGAAATACGGTCTTAAAGGCGCTCGTCGTGCACCTCAGTTCTCAAAACGTTAATTTTGGCGTTTCAAGACTCTTTTCACTTTTGTGGAAAGGGTCTTTTTTGTGTATTGATTTAATGAAGTGTATAGAGAGTTCGATTTCATTCGGATATCCTACTCAAGCTCCGAATTTTGGACAGTGAGTCCGATTAGTTTTGTGAATGAGTCCGAATTATGGGTGTATTTTGACACGAATCCCATTATTTCATTAAGTGGTGTATGAATCAGGTGTGTATATTCAGACAGAGTTTGTATATTTTGAGGAAGAGTCCGAATCAAGCGCGTATTCGGACAGAACCTTTGGTTATTTTTGAGGGTGAGTCCGAATCAAGAGTGTATTTGGACACGAACCTCAATGTTTTATCAAGTGGTCCGAATCAAGGGTGAATTTGGACACGAACTTCAAGGTTTCATCAGGCTGTGTCCGAATCAAGTACGTATTCGGACAGAGCGCTAGGCTATTTTTGAGGAAGAGTCCGAATCAAGGGTGTATTTGGACACGAACTCAAGGTCTCATCAAGCTGTGTTCGAATCAATGGAAATCAGCGTGAAGCTTACTAAGTACTCGATTAGAGTGGATATAATAAAGCATGCGACGTTCAACTAATTTTGGAACAAAAAAGTCATGAGATAGGGGAATAATACAATTATTCTTATAAGATTAGCGATGATAATTAATACAAATAAGCAAGTTATAGCGAAAAAAGCAAAGAGGGCCACTAGTCAAAAAAAGTCTCACTTTTAAATTTGGTAGTTCTTACAATGACCAACTTTCATGAATGTTATGTATAATGAATGTTAAAGGCTTGTAAATAGGAGGTTTGAAAAATGAGTGGGTTTCCTAAAGATGCGATGCGTATGCTAAAAGAGACGAGTCGTACATTTTATATTCCGATTACTTTTTTGCAAAAAGAGTTGAAGTATTCGGTTGCATCTGCTTATTTAGTATTTCGTGCGATTGATGAAATTGAAGACCATGAAGAGATAGACAATGATGTGAAATATACAGTTTTAGCAAAGTTAAGCGATTTATTTAAACAACCATTCGATAATGAAGAATATCTAAGAATTCTTGGACCAATAAGAGATAAAATGCCTGAAGTGACAATTCGTTTAGAAGAGTGGTTACAGGCATGTCCGAAGGATGCTTTGACGATAGTTACCAACGCTGCTGGTGAGATGGCATTAGGAATGGCAAAATGGTCAAAAGCAAATTGGAGTATTCGTACACGTGAAGATTTGGATGACTATACATATTACGTTGCAGGACTTGTTGGAGTGATGCTATCAGATCTTTGGGAGCATTACGGCGGAGAAAAAACCGATCGGGAATTAGCGATTGGTTATGGTCGTGGACTTCAGGCTGTAAATATCTTGCGCAATCAGAAGGAAGATTTGGACGAACGTGGTGTAAGTTTTGTTCCTGACGGTTGGAATCGTGCGGACTTATTCGAATACGCTGAGGAAAACTTGGCAAAAGCAGATTTGTATATGAAATCTCTTAAAAGGAAAAGCATTATTTTATTTTGTCGTCTACCTCTTGCTCTGGCACACAAAACGTTACAAGCATTGAAGGATGGTCGGGAGAAAATGACGCGTGCTGAAGTAGAGCAAACAGTGGAAGAAGTACAGACCAAATAGGACAATGGTTCTTTAGACTTAAGACAGTGTTTGCTGTGGCGTAACATGAGTGTGTGATCATTTTGAATTTAGAATAAGGGCAGGTGTTGGTGATGGCCAACTCAATTGAGGAAAGAAAATCTCAACATATTCAAATTACTCTGAACGAGAAGGTTACGGGGGATTCAATTTCAACTGGATTAGAGAAGCTTGTGTTTGTTCATAATGCACTTCCTGAAATTGATTTTGATGAAATCTCTATTAAAACCACATTCCTTGGCTTTGAATGCCAAACTCCGTTTCTCATCAGTTCGATGACGGGTGGGACAGGCCTTGCGGAGGCGATTAATCGAAACTTGGCTATTGCTGCTGAGGAAAGGGGTTGGGCTCTGGCACTCGGATCAACCCGGGCGCTGCTTGACAGTGACGGACATGCTTCCTCTTTTCAGGTAAGGGAGTATGCACCAAGCGTCCCAATCATAGCTAACTTAGGAGCTGTTCAGCTAAATTTCGGATATGGAGTCGAGGAATGCAGGCGAATTATCGAGATCACCGATGCGGATATGCTCGTTCTTCATTTGAACAGTATCCAAGAAGTGATTCAAGATAATGGAGATACGAATTTTAAAGGGTTATTAAAGAAGATTGAACAACTATGCAAAACACTGGAGGTTCCCATCGGGGTCAAAGAAGTCGGATGGGGAATTGATGATCAAACGGCTAGAAAGTTAGTTGATGCAGGAGTTGCGTTTATTGATGTTGCAGGAGCCGGTGGGACTTCTTGGAGCCAGGTTGAAAAATTCAGGTCTAATGACTCCATTCGGCGGGTTGCTGCGGAGGCATTCAGCGAATGGGGGATTCCAACGGTGGAATCAATCAGAATGGTTCGAGGTGAAATTGGTGAACGTTCATTGATTGCTAGTGGTGGAATGCAGACAGGTCTAGATGCTGCAAAAGTCATCGCATTGGGGGCCGATCTTGTCGGGTTCGGACGATCTATCCTGAAAGAAGCGACCCAGAGCGTGGAAGATGTAGTTGAAGTAATGAAAATTCGGGAAATGGAACTAAGAATGTCAATGTTCGGAATCGGTGCGGCAAAGATTCAAGAGCTTAAGGACACCCCAAGGTTAAAGGGGAAATGATCAGACGTCCTGCGATAATGTCATAGTTTCATCTTTTGTTTATAATGAAGGACTCTCAACAATTGGTTGGGAGTCTATTTTGAGTAATTAAAAATTTCTTCTACTTTAGTCGACTAACTGATTTTTGACTGCAAAAAGGGCTGCCTGTGTCCGGTCCGCTAATTCGAGTTTTGCCAATAGGTTTGAAACATGGGTTTTGACTGTTTTTTCAGTGATGAATAAGGAGCTTGCAATTTCCTTATTGCTTTTTCCTTTGGCAATTTCCTTTAACACATCTATTTCCCTTTTAGTTAATGCCTCAAATACATGTTTCGCCTGGTTCCTGTTAGAGGATAAATTGGCAAGGAGGTGCGAGGTTGCTTTTGGATGAATCTGATTTTCACCGCCCATGATTCTTTTAATTGAAGATATCAGCTCATCGGGCTCAATATCTTTTAATTGATACCCAGACGCTCCAGCTTCCAGGGCAGGTATGACGTGGTCTTGATCAGAAAAACTAGTCAACATCATGATTTTGATTTCAGGTTGTTCCTTTTTGATTTCTCTTGTTGCCTGAATACCGTCCATCTCAGGCATTACTAAGTCCATGAGAATTAATTCTGGTTTTAATAATTTCGCTTGATTAATGGCCTCTTTCCCATTTGCTGCTTCTCCGACAATCATCATATCTCTTTGTGTACGGAGGAAAAAAACGAGGCCCCGCCTGACGACATGATGGTCGTCTACTACTAATATTCGTATACTCATTTACTTATCCCCCTAAAGCGGGATCTGGACCTGTATTTCTGTTCCAATTCCCGGCTTACTTTGTAAAGAAAAAGTCCCGTTTAAGCTTTCCGTCCTTGTTTTCATATTTCGTAACCCCAACGAGAGTATTTCGCGATCTACTTCATAGTGGAAGCCGCATCCCTTATCCCTAATGTTCATTTTTACACCGGCTTCAGAAGCTTGTAATTCTAATTCTACTTCAGTTGTCTGTGAATGTTTTTTACAATTGGCCAGAGCCTCCTGCCCAATACGCCACAAGGATTCTTCTACTTTTCCGGATAGGTTAACTGCACCTGTCAGCTTTGTTTTGATAGAAAGCCCTAACATCTCAGCATAGCTTCGTAAGGCGCTAACAAGACCATTTTCAAGTCCTTCTGGACGTAGCTGCCAGATTAATGCTCTCATTTCTCCAAGTGCTTCTTGGGCCATATCTTGTATATAGGTGAACGTTTGCTGGACTTCATTGATTTCCGTCAACTCAACCCCAGCCCTTGCGGTAAGACTTAATGAAAAGAGGAGTTGATTTACTGAGTCGTGAAGGTCCCGAGCCAAACGGTTTCGCTCAGCAACGAGCGCTGTATTTTGCTCACGTTGGGTAAGTTTAATTCTTTTTAAGGCAGTTCCGATTTGGTAGGCTACTGCTTCTAGCAGTGCGAGTTCATTTTTCTCGAAATTTGTTTTGTTTGGAGCTCCTACATTTAAGATCCCAAACCTTTCTTGGCCAGCACGGAGCGGGACGGTGGCGTGATGAGTCAGACCACCTGTTTCTCCGGCTTCTTCATCAAGAGCATCTTCAATTCGTTTACATTCGATAATATTCGTTGCTTTATTGAGTTGTTGATTATTGTACTTGTTTACACACCAGCACTTACCATGGCACATGCGTCGCTTATGATCATTGGCTAAAGCGGGCGGCAGGGCTTCATCAGCAATAAGATGATGTCTGCCATCGTCATCTATTAAAAATATCCAACCTGTTTGAAGGCCAGTTACTTGAAGAAGTTTTTTCAAGACAACCTTCAATACTTCTGTTGTATCTGTTCCTTCGTTTAAAAGCTCAGCTATCTCTTTTAAAATGTTGAGTTGTTGATATCTATCCTTACCAGACATTGTTTCTCCCTCCGCCACGAAGTATCTGCTTCCATTATACCGTATTTCTAATTTTCAGACTCCGGTTTATCTAATAAGTTTACTGTTAGCACTCGAAACCTGCAATAATTCTACTATTTCTTGATTAGGCCCTTCATAGAAGACTGTTTGCCACCCATTATCAAGTTCATAGGGTCCTTCCATTTTACGAAGTGTTTTAGATTTGGCCATTACATCAGTCAAATTATTGACCTCAAAACAGATATGAGTGTTTAACTGATTTTCTTCATTACTAGAGACTAACTCAAGTCGAAAGTCACCTAAAGTTAAAAATACAATTTCTTCTTCCATGAATATAAAATGTGATTCTTCCTCAAAACCGAATTGGCTTTTATAAAATTCAATCGATTTTCTGAGATGACTGACATTAACGCCAATATGATGAAGTTTCATGGCTAAACCTCCATTTATATAATCAGATTCATATCACCGAATTCATGCCATAAATAACCTGCATCAATGGCATGGCCGTAAGCCTGGAGAAGATGCTGTTTAGAAATAAAGGCGGTAAGCATATCAAGATGGCTAGCCTCTGGCTCATGTAACCCCGTTATGATTCCGTCAGCCATACTTAGAGGAAAGTGCTCATTGATATATAAATTTGTTACCCCTGAAAGTTCACCCGATATCGCATACGTTTCAAGTGCTCTAACTACGGTTGTACCAACGGCTATAATTCTTTTACCAGCAGTTTTTGTCGCAATAATCTTTTGTTGGGTCTGTTCAGATATATGGTATTCCTCTTCGTTCTCTTCTGGCGTTTGGTGCCACTTGTCATCAAGCAAATAACTAAGCCCAGTATGAAGTTGAATAAAATCAACCTGAATTCCTTTTTGCTTTAGTGTAAATAACAGTTCCCAGCTAAAGGCTCTACCAGCTGAGGGCATCTCGACCGAGCCGGGATGGCTTGCGAAAACCGTTTGATAATAATCCAAATCCCAGGGGTGATTGATATATTCGTAACGCACAGGTTCTCCGAGGCTATAGAACATGTTTAATAGGTCGGAACCTTTCTTCTCAAACTTCAATATTGCTAGTGGAGTATTCTCCTTTAGACCAATTACCATTGCCGAAAGCTCAGGTGCAAATATAAAAATGTCACCAATCTTTGTATAATCCTGTACAATGAGTGCCTCCCATGTATCTTCAGTAATTCGTCTGGCCAGCCTAACTTCGACGTTGGCTCTCATTTTCCCGTTACTTAGATTCTTTGCTTGGAAAACTGCTGGTATGGTGCGGCTATTATTTAAAATAACAAGGTCTCCTGGCTGTAAATATTCAGGTAAATTGAAGAAAAGGTCATGTTGGATCTTACCGTAATTCCGGTCAAGCACCATCATCCGGACGTGATCTCTTCTGATGCCACGCTCTTCAGGTGGAAGGGATGCATTTAGTTCATTTGGAAGGTAAAAATCTAGAGTGTTGTCTACCATGTCCTACACCTCCTCCTCAGATTGGGCTGAGAATCGTTTTCCATTAATGCTTTTTGCTCGATCAGATGCTAAATATAAGAATATATCAACGACTTCTTCAGGTTTTGCTAACGGATAATCGCAATCTGGAACAGCGAGTTTGTGCATGTCAGTGTCCATTTCGCCAGGGTCGACCATATTAATCCGAATTCCAGTCTCACTAAATTCATCGGCCCATGTTTGGGTAATGCCTTCTACAGCGAATTTAGAGACCCCATACGCTCCCCAGCCTGCATAACCAATGTGACCAGCCTCTGAAGTAACATTGATAATGGAACCTTGGTTCCGTTCAAGCATACTTAAGGAAACCCTTTTTGTAACTAGAAAAGTTGATACTGCATTTACTCTTAATACTTCAGCAAAGTCTTCTTCAGGATAATCAAGGAGTAGTGGCATTGGGCTCGGGCCTAACATAGAAGCATTGTTAATCAAAACATCAATCTGTCCATAAGCCGCCTCGGTAACTGAAACGAATCGATCTACATCTTGGGAGCGGGAAACATCAGCGGTAACTGCAACTACTTTTGCCCCTAAACTCTCTGCTTCTAGCTTGACTTTTAATAAATCACTTTCTGACCTTGCACAAATTGAAAGTTTTGCTCCTTCCTTGGCAAAAGCTAATGTCAGTGCTCTCCCTAAACCCTTTGAAGCACCAGTAATTATTACAACTTTATTTTTCATTCTTTATCTCTCCTTTTAGCTATCGATGGTTTAAGCATACCGATTTCTGAAAAATCATTCTTCGTAAAAAAGCTTGAACTTTTCTACGACTTTTGGATGAGATAATCCTTATTCAATTGAGGATAGGAGAAATAGTGCCGATATTGGACAACCTTTCTCCAAAATTCAGGTTATTTCGAGCAACCTGGCTACATAAGATTAGTTAAGAATGTACACAAACTGAAAGGGTAGGTGGAGAATGAGTCGAATCCAAAAATCAATGCTAGGTGCTTTTATTGGTGCTTCTTCGGCAGGTATGTGGTTGGTTGTCGATCTTTTACTTCCGGAACCAATCGGGGACTACTTATTGTTTTTCATTATGGGGGTAGTCCATATGGTCATTGGCTGGCAAGTGGCAAGGCTTGTTGGAAAACAAAAAGAAAGTCCATCATTGGAAGGGCAAGATAGTCTTAATGCATCCGATATATAGAAGTGAAGGCTCTCAGATCTTATGATTGAGGGCCTTAAACATATCTAACTGCAAGCACCATCGTTTTTTTTGAAAGGTGCACCTTCTGTCAGCACTGTTTGTCGCCATTAAACGAGCTGTGCATATCTTGAGTATGCATAGTTTATTTTGGAAGTTAAGGTAGTTTGTGTTTGGCGCATGTTTACGCGGGTGCGGTAGGAAACTATCTGTCAAAGGGGGTTTCTTATACGATGAATGTAATTACAACCTTCAAGGAAAAGCGGAAAGAGAAGCAGATCAAGTATGAACGGAAAATGTTACGTGAGCTTTCATTAGAAGACTTAAAGAAGAATGTCGTCGACTCATTTAGTAGCTTTTTTAGAATGGACTCTATACTTGGCAGTGCCATTGAAGAAGGCTGTATTGATGTTGCAATAGAAGCATATTTGTTAGGAGCTAAATATAGCAAATTTGGTTATTATGGAGAATCAGTAGAAGAAGTGCGGATGCGCTGCTACCGATTTGAAAAGAATCTAATTGATGCGTTATATGAGTTCATTTGCTATTGGGGGCATATTGGCGACCAAGGCTTCGTCAATGAGTCACTTTACTATGCATGCGAATACTATGTAACCTATTGGTGGACGGAAGGTTTTCAGAAAGGAGAAAAAAGATACCGGCTAAAATTGCATTAGAATTTTTAATCATATATACTCTCCTTGTCCCATATATTTAACTTAGGGACATGCAGGAGGTAAATCATGAATAAGAAACTTAAAATTGCTGGTATCCTATTGGGAGCTGTTATTTTATTTTTATTTATACAATATCGATTTATGGACAAAGATGTTTGGGATCCGTGGAGTCTACCCTTATCAGGGAAGGTAATTATAATTGACCCTGGTCACGGTGGCCCAGATGGGGGTGCCGATAATGGCGACGTACAAGAAAAAGACATTGCCCTCGAAATCTCAAAGAAGCTCCGTGACTACCTACAGCAACAGGGTGCTTTTGTACAAATGATACGGGAAGAAGATACAGATTTAGCCCCTGATGGAATGAGAGGGTACAGTAAACGGAAGACTGAGGACTTGAAGAAACGAGTTCATATCATCAATGAATCAGATGCGGATTTATTTATTAGTATTCATTTAAATGCCATTCCATCTCCTCGATGGAGAGGTGCACAAACTTTTTATTTTAGTACTTACAAGGAAAATGAGGCAGTAGCCAAGTTTATTCAAGACGAGCTTCGAAACAATCTCGGAAATACAACACGACAAGCCAAAGCGATCAATGGTGTTTACTTATTAAAAAGTGCGAAAAAACCTGGAGCACTTGTAGAGGTAGGATTCCTTTCAAATCCGGATGAAAAAGCCCTACTAGTTCAAGATAAATACCAAGACAAGGTCGCAGCCTCCATTTACACAGGAATCAACCGCTATTTCTCCAATGAATCAAATCCACCTGAATAAGAAGGTGGTTTTTTTTATGTAGCTATGACACTCCTCACACTGTAATTTGGGACAGGTATGGTATAATGAGGTTGAGTGAAACCGAATACAGTAATTAGGTGGTGTTTGTTATGTTAACTGAGCAACAAGTGAAGGAAGTATTAAATCAACTGCAAGATCCATTCTTACATAGAACATTCGAGGAAACGAATGCAATCAAAGAAGTTAAAATAAAAGAAGAAAAGAAACATGTTAGCGTAAAAATTGCTTTATCAAAGACTGGTACTGGTGAGCAACTACAGCTTCAATCTACAATTGTAAATGCCTTAAAACAAGCGGGAGCAGAATCTGTAGGTCTTCGATTTACTGACTTATCGCCAGAGGAACTCGCGAAATTTAAGGCTGAATCAGCGGAAGAATCAGCTCCTTTATTATCTCCAGTAAATCAAACGACCTTTATTGCGGTAGCAAGTGGTAAGGGTGGTGTTGGTAAATCTACCGTTTCTGTAAACTTAGCGGTGTCTTTAGCTAGACTTGGTAAAAAGGTCGGTATTATTGATGCAGATATTTACGGATTCAGTGTTCCCGACATGATGGGTATTACAAAGCGCCCTGTCGTTCGTGGTGAAAAGATTATCCCTGTTGAAAGAAAAGGGGTTAAAGTCATTTCAATGGGCTTCTTTGTGGAAGACAATTCACCCGTTATTTGGCGTGGTCCAATGCTCGGAAAAATGTTAAATAACTTCTTTAATGAAGTTGAATGGGGAGATCTAGATTACTTAGTTCTAGACTTACCGCCTGGTACAGGTGATGTAGCACTAGATGTTCATACTATGCTTCCTCATTGTAAAGAAATTATAGTAACAACACCACATCCTACAGCTGCATTTGTAGCTGCCAGAGCGGGTGCAATGGCTTTACGTACAGAACACGAAGTACTTGGTGTTATTGAAAATATGTCTTATTTTGAAAGTAAAGTAACAGGCGAAAAGGAATATGTGTTTGGTAAAGGCGGCGGAGAGAAACTTGCGGAAGAGCTTCAAACATCCTTGCTAGGAAAAATTCCATTAGGTCAGCCTGATTGGAATGATGAGGACTTTGCCCCATCTGTTTACGACGAAAGTCACCCAACTGGAAAGATCTATAACGAAATTGCAAAACGAGTAATTGATGCTATTTAAATTAAAAAGAACCTCCTGAGTTTCAGGGGGTTCTTTTATATAGGAAGGAGGGTTAGCTATTTCCAGTTCCTTCTCCTTCATCTTTTTTCGCTTTTTCTTCTTTTTGCATATCCTCAGCTGCTTTAATGAGAATATCTTCAATTTTAGCTTTATATAACGGACTTTCAAGTGTTTCACTGATGACTGTTTGAAGATGTTTTCTGTATTCTTGGCTTTTCAGAACATCCATGAATTGTTCTTCCATCTCAGGATTTTTCAAGATGTCCATCATCATTTTTTGATAGTCGGGATCCTTCATCAAGTCCTTAATGAGCTTTTCGTGCTCCGTTTGCATACTCTTTGCAAAGTCTTCTACAAACTTGGTATCCTCAAACGTCTTTTTCCAAAACTCAACCCCGTTGTCAGAGGTAAGAGTTTCACGGATGGCATCTTTAACAACGACTTGGTCCATGACGAGATGCTGCTTTATTCTTTCATCTCGCATGAGTTCTTCAACTGCCTTTTTACCGTCATCGGTTTTCAATATATCGACAACCATTTTTTTTGTTTCTTCATAATCCATTCGGTTTTGTTCGACATTTGCTGGGGCACACCCAACTATTACTAATAGAAAACTAAAAATGAGGAGGAGCGACATCCATTTTCTCATTTATAAAGCTCCTTTCATAAGGGATCCTTAGTTGTTAATATGCTTTTTTTTGTTAAAAAATATTCACTGATTGGATGGTGAGAAACTGGCATTTATCCCCGACATTTTGGTACAATCATATTTGAATATAAAGAGTGGGGGATTTTGTCGTGAAAAGTCGAAATTGGGTAAGGTTATTTCTATCTACCTTACTAGTAGGCGCCATTAGTGGAATCATTACTGGATTTGCTGTTAAATGGAGTGAATATAAAGATTTATTTATAGCTTCGGATTACGTCGAAATACTTATGGTTGCATTTTGGCTCGTCGGAGTTGGATTTACTTTTAGTATTATTAGCCAAATGGGTTTCTTTGCCTATTTATCAGTTCACCGATTTGGACAAGGGATGTTTAAAGGTGCATGGAATCCTGCTCAAGTAGTATTGATTGCTTTTGTATTATTTGACTTAATTTATTTCCGTATTCAAGTATTTGCAACCGAGGGTGAGAGTATCTCCTCATATGTATGGGTTCCAATAGGTATATTAGTTTTCTCATTAATCATTGCATTCTTTAAAAGCAGACAGACCAATCGTAAAGCATTCATTCCAGCTGTATTTTTTATGTTTGTTGTTACTGTAATTGAATGGGTGCCAGCAATTAGGGCAAATGATGAAAGTTGGCTGTACCTAATGATTTTTCCTCTCTTAATTTGCAATGCGTATCAACTATTGATACTTCCAAAATTAACAAAACAAAAAAGCTGACCCTATGGGATCAGCTTTTTTACTACTTCATTCGACAACTTCACTTTTTACATCCGCATTATTTAGCATGTCACTAACTGTTACAAATGACAGGCCTTTACCTTTAATTCCTTTCAATACTCCAGGAAGTGCTTCCGCAGTCTGTTTAGCTGAATCTGAAGCGTGGAATAAAATAATGTCTCCACTCTTTACCTTGTCTATAACATTGCTTGTTATTTTAGCTACACCTGGATTGTTCCAATCATTTGAATCAATACTCCAGTGAATGAGAGTATATCCAAGAGAATCCAAGACCTTCACTACTCTAGAGTCAAAATTTCCATCAGGTGTTCTAAAGAAGGAAATAGTTTTGACACCCATTTTCTTAAATGCATCTTGGGCCTTATAGACATCCTTTTTAATTTGGACATCCTCTAATTCTGTATAGTTTTTATAATCATATCCTTTAATGCCAATCTGGTGCCCGTCTTTCACAATCCGTTCAACTATCTGCGGGTGGCGCTCAGCCCACGAAGCGGATAGGAAGAAGGTCGCATTTGTTACACCTGAATTCTTTAAGGTATCGAGAATCGGTAAGGCCTTCGTGTCTCCCCAACTAATATTAAAAGTAAGTGCAACTGTCTTTTCGCTTTTTTCTCCTGAATAAATCACTCGTGGGCCGTTTTCGGTTGAAAAAACAGGAGCAATATTGCCTTTTTCTATATAAAAGATACTGGCGGTAAATAATGAAGCGAAAAGAATAATTAATGTTTGCTTAATCCTCTTGCTACTAAGGATGTAGAAAAAATTCATATTTATCCTCCTTGTCCAAAGAATCTTCTGTCTAAATAATATGCTTGTCATCCAATTTTATGTGCAAATATCTTCGTAAAAATCAATTCATAAAATAACTAAATCTGGTAATAATTAGAATTACAACAAACATGAGGTGAAACTATGATTGGATTATTAGTTGATCAGGTGGAAGTCAAAGAATTGGAATACCTTCTAAAAAGAGAGATGGACGAAATATTGTTTGATATAGAAGATGCACGAATAGACCATATAGTAAAACATGCAATGGAAGAAAGATATCAGATCTTATTTCGCTTATTTAAAAGAATTGCTGATCCAACAGAGTGCAGTAGGTATGTTCGCACAAAGAAAGTAAACAGTAAAAAGGGTTAGATTGAAGGGCGGAGGATTATATCAAGCCAATATGGTCCTCTTTTATTATTTAATCATTTTTTTATAAAGATTGTTGACATGAGAAACAGACGATGATATATTAATAAACGTCGTCGCTGACGATAAACATTTTCAAAAAAAAGTTTTAAAAAAATGTTGACTCCGAATGGTCAGCATGCTATATTAAAAAGGTCGCTTCTGAGCGACGAGCT
>NZ_JCAXEW010000026.1:0-76685 GCF_059759275.1 Ferdinandcohnia sp. GQ5 | reverse complement strand
ACAACTTCGGACACAGCATTGCTGTTTTTACGTTTGCATGTCCGAAGACACTACAACTTCGGACACCCCAGCTCATTTTTCACCTATGCTTGTCCGAAGATTCCCCAACTTCGGACACAACCTGCTCATATTTCCCAATGCATGTCCGAAGCTTTTCCGATTTTTATCTCTCAGTAGCTTTTTTTATTGTTAATTGACATTAGAAATCATGAGCAACTTATCATGATAAATTGAACTATTCAACTCAGACCGAACTCAGTGAAGCATTCCAGGAGCCTTTATTACATGACCGGATCATCTTCTTCGTCTTCATATAATGATCCGAGTTCTTGTTCACTGTGAATCATTGTATTTGTAAGGTCATGCCAGCCTGTATACCCAAAGACGGTATCAAGGAGTCTTTCAAATCGATACATCTTTTTCACCTCTTTTTTTGGATTATCTTAACCGCTCTTTCCAATTCTATGCACGGGTCATCTAAGTTTTTTTATTCTTAGAACTTCTCTATAATGGAAAAAGTAGAGGATAGAGGAGGTACAACATGGACAAACAAATTGGTTTTATTGGATGTGGAAAAATGGCCCAAGCTATGATACAAGGGATCATCGCTTCTGAAGTGGTCACTCCACAACAAATTATTGTGAGTGCAAAAACTGAAAAAACATTGCAATTCGTAAAGAAAACATACGAGGTCGGAACTTCATTGAAAAATATAGAAGTAGCTGCACATGCTGATTATTTATTTCTGGCCGTAAAACCAGATTTATATGCTGAGGTAATTAATGAAGTTAAAGAGGTCGTAAAAGAAGAGGCGATCATCATTACAATTGCAGCTGGGATAACGCTTGATTTTATCGAAAACCAATTTAAAAAACCTATAAAGGCAGTTCGCTCCATGCCTAATACACCTTCATTAGTTGGCGAAGGAATGAGTGCACTTTGCGTAAACGCATATGTGACGACTGAAGATTTATCAGAAATCACCCAACTATTTGCTGGTTTTGGAAAAACTGAGGTTATCGAAGAACGCCTTATGGATGCCATTCCTGCAGTAAGTGGATCATCACCAGCCTATGCTTATTTGTTTATTGAAGCTTTAGCAGATGGAGCGGTTATGCAAGGAATTCCTAGAAAACAAGCTTATAAACTTGCATCACAAGCAATACTTGGCGCAGCAAAAATGGTATTGGAAACCGAAAAACATCCTGGCGAACTAAAAGACGATGTGTGCACACCGGGTGGCTCAACGATTCAAGCGATTGCAACCCTTGAAGAAAGGGGTTTTCGCGCGGCTATTATCGCAGCGATGGAAAGCTGTACTCGAAAATCAAAGGAACTATCTCAAGAATAAAAGTTGGCTTATTTTTGTGATTCTCATATAAAGAAAAAACTGCAATCAAATGTCTCTGATTGCAGTTTTTTTAGTTGATTTGTTCTTTAGAAAGAACGTATAATAAAAATATGACAAATATTTCAAAAGTTAGTAACAAATACAAGCTATTCAACGTCTAATGAGGTGAAAAAGGTTATTTTCTTCTACTGCTAAACTACTATTCTTACCACTACATTCACTTCCATCTATCAAACATCTCAGTCTATATCCCTAGTACGAGAAGGAATTTAAATACTTACAGTAAATTGGAATATATTCATTTTTCATTAATAAGATTCCATTGTAAGTTCTTTTGTTAGCCATTCTTAATATTTGTAACATTGTCCAAAGAAAAGAAAGACAATTAAACTATGGGAGAGAGTAATTTGAAGAAAACAACTTTGCCATTATTATTAGGTGTACTATTAATGAGTGGGTGCAGTCTCATCGAAAAAGAACCAGTGACTGTAGAGCTTCATCAGGTAGCGCCTGTTGAAGTAATTGAGACAAAGCAAGGCGTTGATGTACGGGAAGTTTCTATCATCGATCCTCGAGATAACAGTGTCATTGAAGTTCTGAACATGGATGAATATCAAAATGAAGAAGAATTAAAAGCAAAAGCAATACAAATAGCAAGTGATTTAGCAGCAACGATTGATCGACCAATGATACCTGCAAAACTTAGTACTTCTGGAGAATTACAACAAGGTCAAAGCCAAATGATATTAAAGGAAGATGAGCTTGTCACTAGATTACTAGATAATTCGATTTTTAATAAGCAAGTTATACTTCCGATTGAAGAAACAAATCCAAATGTTACACAAGATCAAGTCCAAGGTATTAATGAAGTTGTGCTTGGAAGCTTCACAACGTATTTTGATGCTTCTGTAGAAGGAAGAAGCTTTAATATCAAAAAGTCTGCAGATCAAATTAATGATATAGTATTGGGACCTGGGGACCGTTTCTATTTCAATACAGTAGTTGGAAATGCCTCAAAAGAAAATGGCTATGCGCTTGCGACCGTAATCGTGAACAAGGAATTTGTTCCTGGATATGGGGGAGGAGTATGTCAAACTTCTAGTACTCTATATAATGCGGTTGCAAAGGCGGGACTTGAAATGATTGAGGTCCATCACCACTCAAAACCAGTTGGTTATGTTCCAGTTGGGCATGACGCGACAGTTGCGTATCCGTATTTAGACTTTAAGTTTTCAAATAATCGTCCATATCCAGTGGTATTGAAATCGGCTGTAAAAGGCGGTTCACTTACTATCGAAGTTCGTTCCGCAGCAAATTATGTATCTAACTAAAAAATGAGAGATTAAGAGACCAGTACTTATCTGGTCTTTTTTTGTTATAATATAATACAGTCATAATGAAAGGGGTTGCAGAATTTGAGAATACTAGTTGTAGGAGCTGGGGCAATTGGTGGCTACTTTGGAGGACGCTTATTGGAAAAGGGGGAAGACATTACTTTCCTGGTTCGTGAAAATAGACAAAAACAAATCCAAAAACATGGGCTTCAAATTGAAAGCATCCATGGAAATGTGACACTTCAACCGAAAACAATTAAATCGGGTGATGAGGCAGGTCCATTCGATGTTATCATTCTTTCAACAAAACAATATCACCTTGAAGGTGCCTTAGAAAATATTGAGCCATATGTGGGCAAGGATACAATGATTCTTCCGCTCTTGAATGGTTACAGTCATGTGGATGTCATTAAATCCAGGTTTAATACCCGAAATGTAATTGGTGGTCTATGCTTCATAGAATCAACTTTGGATTCCGAGGGGAAAATCATTCAGACAAGCCCAGGTCATCGTGCTTTATTCGGTGAGTTTTCAGGAGAAAGAACGAAACGTATTGAAATTCTGGCAGAAGTCATGTCTGGAACGAAAACAACGATTCAATTAAGCGATAATATTGATCGAGAGATGTGGCATAAATATATGTTTATCACAGGTTTTTCAGGCATTACAACGTTAATGAGATCAGCAATTGGTCCAATTCGAGAAGAACAGAATGGTCAAAAGCTTATTCTAAACCTATACAAAGAAATCGGTTCTGTGATGAGATCAATTGGTGCACCTATTGATCAGGACATAGAGGAAGAACATTTAAAAACAACGAATTTATTGAGTTATGATATGAAATCATCGATGCAGCGTGATATGGAAAAAGGTTTTGACGTAGAGGCTGATCAATTACAAGGTTATTTATATAAAATTGCCCAGGAAAAAGGCATCGAAACTCCATTATTAGAGATCATCTATTCAAACTTAAAGGTATATCAAGCTCAAAGAGGATAAGACAAGCAATAATGAAAAATGAGCAGGTGTGTCCGAAGTTGTGGTATCTTCGGACAAAAATAGGTGAAAAATGAGCAGGTGTGTCCGAAGTTGTGGTATCTTCGGACAAGCAAGGGAAAATCAGCATTGCTCTGTCCGAAGTTGTGAAATCTTCGGACAAGCGAGGGGAAAAGCATCACTGGTGTGTCCGAAGTTGTAGTATCTTTGGACAAGCATAGGTGAAAAATGAGCTGAGGTGTCTGAAGTTGTAATATCTTCGGACAAGCAAGGGGAAAATCAGCATTGCTCTGTCCGAAGTTGTGGTATCTTCGGACAAACAAAGGTGAAAAATGAGCAGGTGTGTCCAAAGTTGTAGTATCTTCGGACAAGCAAAGGTGAAAAATGAGCAGGTGTGTGCGAAGTTGTAGTATCTTCGGACAAGCATAGGTGAAAAATGAGCTGAGGTGTCCGAAGTTGTGGTAACTTCGGACAAGCAAGGGAAAATCAGCACTGGTGTGTCCGAAGTTGTAGTATCTTCGGACAAGCAAGGGTGAAAATCAGCACTGGTGTGTCCGAAGTTGTAATATCTTCGGACAAGCAAGTGGAAAATCAGCATTGGTGTGTCCGTAGTTGTAATATCATCGGACAAGCAAAGGTAAAGTCAGCATTGGTGTGTCCGAAGTTGTAGTATCTTCGGACAAGCAAAGATGAAAAATGAGCTGAGGTGACCGAAGGTGTAGTATCTTCGGACAAACGAGGGGAAAATCAGTACTTTGGTGTCCGAAGTTGGATAATCGGAATGGGAAAGGTAGTGTGAGCGCACTGCCTTTTTTAAAATTTGATGAATTACTGTCAATAATCATGATTTACTACTGATATTCTCAAAATACTGCCACTACATAATTCAGAAATAAACACCCCTTTTTTGGTTTGCCACCAATTAGCAGTATCCTTACTAAGGGGTGTAACGAACTAGCTAATCAATAACTTTAACAACAGGTTCAACGGATACCTCAACATTTCCTTTCAGTGTTTGTGAAATAAAGCAGGCTGTCTCTGCACGGTGTGCAAGTTGAATTAATTTTTCTTGTAATTCTTCGTCAGCTTGTTTCACATAAATAACTAGTTTATGGACAATCTTTTCAAAGACTAAGCGTTTTCCATTCTTTCCGACTGTCCCTTCTGTTTCAACATCGAGATGAGTGTATTCAATATTACGATTAGACAAAATAGCAGCAAGAGTAAGCATATAACAATTTGTAGCTGCTGCAATTAGTAATTCTTCAGGATTTGCTCCTTTACCCGGACCGTCGAGTTGTTTTGGTGCGGAAACCACTGTATGAAGTCCATCGGTGGTAATCGTTCCTTCCCCGTTTCTATTCCCAGTCCATGTACCCTTCACTGTAAAAAGACTCATATTTTCATCCCCTCATCATTTTTCTCATCTACCCCTTCTATTATATGCACAAAAAATGGAAACAAGAAAGAGATATATAAGGGAAACAAAAAGCTGATTCCGCACGAACGGAATCAGCTTTATCACAAAGGGAATGCCACAAATGCCGTCCCCATATTGTTTCTCAACCTGCACTCGGACAGGTGGGTGTTTGCATAACTTGCGTCACCTTCCACAAAAGGAAATGGCATGGTGTTGCAGGTTAGTCTCTTAAACTCCCAAGATTTTAGTATTCGGTTGAAACAATACTAGGAAACTAACATCACAGCATTTGTTGTTTATGACTTCATTTTACCGAACCCTCTAGTAAATGAAAATAGGCGGTTGTTACCAAATCTATATCTATTTGCCTAATTCATTTCATATAATAGATATAAAAGGAGGCTATATAGATGAAATGTACGGATTTTACATTTTTAACGAATGATGGTATCACGATATTCTATAAAAAATGGGAAACTGAAGGTAATATATCGCCAAAAGGCGTTATCCAAATTGCTCATGGGATGGCTGAGCATATTGAGCGTTATGATATATTTGCAAAAGCGTTAATTCAAGAAGGATATGTCGTCTACGGAAACGACCATCGGGGCCACGGAAAAACGGGAAAAAACGCAAGCCTGATGGGCTTTTTTGCAGAGGAAAATGGATTTGATCTAGTCGTTGAAGACATGCTCCACCTAACAAATATCATTAAAAAGGATTATCCGAACAAACCCCTTTTTTTATTCGGACATAGTATGGGCTCATTCTTGTCTCGGAGATACATACAAACGTATGGTGACCAATTAGCTGGTGTTATTCTATCGGGTACAGGAGGCAATCCCGGACTTATTGGGCAGGTTGGAATTGGCATCGCAAAGCTTGAAATGAAACGAAAAGGAAAGAGAACAAGTAGTTCCCTTATGAACAAGCTTACGTTCGGTAGTTATAATAAAGCTTTTACACCGACTCGAACTGAGTTTGATTGGCTAACTAGAGACGATAGTGAGGTAAATAAGTATATAGAAGACCCACTCTGTGGTGGAATTTTCACAGCAGGCTTCTTTTATGATCTCGTTAGTGGGGTAGCAAAAGTAAATAAACATAGTGCAAATATTAATATACCTAAAGACTTACCGATGTACTTTTTAGCAGGTGATAAAGATCCGGTTGGTAATTTTTCAAAGGGAATTCTCCAAGCTGCAGATATGTATATAAAATTAGGCATCGAGGATGTAACCGTGAAACTCTATGAAGATAGTAGACATGAAATTTTGAATGAATTAAATAAAGAAGAAGTGTTTATGGATGTCATCAACTGGTTGAATAGGTATTAATAAAATAGGGTTCCAAAGGTCTTTGCCTCTGAAACCACTTAATGAGGAGATATAATAGGGATACACGTGGTGGATTCGCTTAAAACTTATAGATTAATATCTAACATAAGAGACACCCACAATGATTAATAGGATAAATAGAACTACGATTAACGCAAAGCTGCTTCCGTATCCACTGCTCATATATAGCACCTCCTTATTTAAAGAGATACTACATCGTATGGTAATACAGCTAATTTGAAATGGACGAACATGGAGATGTTGAAAAAAAGGTTCTTACCTATTTTTTGCATGTAAAAAACAAAAACAACATCCACTAGATATATAGGGATGTTGTTTTAACTAACTTCCTTTTCCTTAAGACGTACCTTAAGAGTATGAAGTAAAAAATGTAAAAGCATATAGAGGCAATAGGAGAACAGTATTAGTAATCCAAGAAGGTCCATTTGAAACAACTTTAGTAATAAGCTCAACCCGGTAGCAATATACAAACCAGCTAAGAAGTGACGAACCTGCTTATCCTCATACACATTTGTAACTCTTGCACCAAGCTGACCACCAATTAATGCCCCAACGATAAGACTCCCGATAACACCAAAATCAAGTTCAACTGTAGATGCATATGTGGTAAAACCTGCTATTACAATCATAAATACACTTAGCAAGCTTGTACCAACCGCATACTTTGGTTGAAAGGCGAGAACTCCAATCAATAAAGGAACTATAATAAATCCTCCACCTACACCTAATACAGTTGAAATAAAACCTGCGAATAAACCAATTAACACAATCTTCACATATGAATATTTGGTATTATGAATGGTTTGCACTTTACTTGACGAATTACTCACAAGTATTGAAATTGAAAAATATAAAATAAGTGCAATATACATCAATGGAATTATAGTATTTTCCAACTGATGCTTTCCAAGTAATAATACAAATGGGTGAGCAAGTTGAGTGGCAATAATTCCACTTATCCCAATCATAATCGATGTTTCCCATTTAATATTTTTTAGGCGAAAATGTGCAAAAACACCAGAAAGTGATGTTGCAACTGTATATAAAAGGCTTGTTGCGATTGCTATAACCGGAGAAAATCCCATTAGAATTAATGTTGGTGTAAGAATAAAGCCACCGCCGATACCAAAAAAGCCCGACATTACTCCAACACAAAGACCTAATATGAGGTAAATAAGTAAGTCCTGCAATGGCAAACTCCTTTCCTTATTCACTTTGTGTCCAATATTATACAGGAAAAAAGAAATTCCTGCATGTATCCAATACCCAATATGTGGAAAATTGGATGGATGCATTATGAAAAAATAAGCGAGTTATCCAGAAAAGGTGCCTTACACATAATTTTCTCGTTTGTAAGAGGGTGCAGCAAGCTAATTTTGGCAGCGTGCAGTGCTTGTCTTGGAACAATTGGTTGTCCACCATACAAGGTATCTCCCACAAGTGGGTACCCTAGATGGCTCATATGAACGCGTATTTGATGAGTACGACCTGTTAACAGTTCAAGCTCCACCAATGTCATTTTTTTATTGTCGATTGTTTGAATGACATTAAATTTTGTAATCGCCTTTTGTCCTGTCGGAGATACTCTTCTACGAGTCGGATGATGTCGATCCCGACCAATCGAGGCATCTATCGTTCCTTTTTTTTGTTTGATTATTCCATGCACTAAAGCTATATAAGTCCGCTTAATTTCACGTTTTTCCAATCTGCGGTCTAAAATTGATGAAGCTAATTTATGCTTCGCAAAAATTACAGCTCCTGTTGTGTCACGGTCAAGGCGATGAATATGACGAATCTTTGTGTGCACTCCGTTCGCTTGGAAATGGTAGGCAATCGCGTTAGCAAGTGTACCTAGTTGACCTTCCACATTTGGGTGTGTATCCATTCCTGCTGGTTTATTTGCAATTAGGAGATGGTCATCCTCATATAAAACGTGTAAGTCAGCTATATATTCTGGTGACACTCCATATTCCTCTTCAGGGAAAAGACGAACTTGAAGTTTATCATTTTGTTTAAGCAACGCGTTTAAATTCTTGGTTTCCCCGTTAAGTCTCGTCCCCTTTTCCATACGAAACTGATGAAGCATTTGCTTCGGCATTGTCCATTCAGTCTTAAGAACGTCTTCAATGGTGATACCTTCCCAATTACTCGGAACAGTAACTTCGAACCATTCTCCAAATCGTTTTGTTAACATGTAACCATCCTTTAGATTTTATCTGTTTTCTGTCTTTTAAAAGTATATCCAATCCACGTAATAAATGTAAGAGAAAGGTGGTTATGGAGGAAAGACTTACCGTACCAAAAACAAAGAATCCTGTGTTATTCTATTCTTATTACTATGGAGATACAAGGGTGGGTTTTACATTGAAAATTGTAGTAGCATCAACTCCTGAGCAGGAACATCATATTACGGAGCTAGTCGATTATATGTATTCTTCAATCTTTCCAACCTATTTTGAAGATGAGTATATTACGAAACTTGAAAAGTGGAATGTGTTAGCACCAAAAGAGGAAGACGTATACTATAATCGAACATTGGATAAGGCTTTTAAAGTCATGTCAAGCCTTCAAGCGATTATTGCTGTTTTGGAAACAATTCGGGAAGAAGGCTACCAAGAATATCACGGGGAAATCTTTGCCAAAAATGTGCAAATCTTAAATGATTACGGCTATTTGTTTCCATTCACTATCGAAGAGTTTCAATGTGTGAATAATCCAGACGTATTAAGTAAATATTCAAAACCAGCCAATAAATATCTAGCTTAATACATAAAGGTAGCGTAGCCTTTAGTCGAAAAGCGCAAGGCACTCAATTCCAGCTAAAAACAGGCACGCCATGTGCCTAACGCTGGAATCCTAGCAGTCCTGGCAAGTGCGACAAGGATAAGATGAGCGCTGACAGATGGTGCTTGAAGCTAGACAAGGATAAAAAAATCCCTGCTCATAGAGTAGGGATTTTCTTTTATTTTGAAGTTGCCATTGCACCTTCAAAGAAAGTTTTAAATTCGTTATGATCTGGATGATACCCAACAAGACGTGATACTTCTTCACCATTTTCAAAGTGAATTAATGTAGGGGTATACTCAATTCCGTATTTATTCCAACCTTCCTCAAACTCAAGAAGATTGTATTTCTTTAAATCAAGTCCCATTTCATCTACCATTGGAATGATGACTGGAGTTGTTTCCTGACAATGTGGACATGTTGGACTGTAAAAATAAACAGTCATGGTTTCACCATTTTCTAATTTTGTTTCTAATTCGTCAGGTAAAATTTGATTTCCGTAGTTTGGATCATCGAGCTGTTTAACAGTAGCAGGATCTAGCTTATCTTTCCCATAAGGATTACCTTCCGATTGTTGTTTGTTTTGAGTAGTTGTTACAAAAGCTAATGCTCCGAAAATAGCAACAATAATAACTGTAAAAATAATAACTTTTTTCAAGATTTATTTCCCTTCTTTCAATTTTTTTAGTGTAATAAAACTAGTTATTGCAATAATTGTAAAACCTATTAATGCTAAAAAAGGTATAGTTACAAAACCAAACCAGTTAATGTATTGGCCTGTACATGGTACAACACCACATGCGAGTGAGTTCTCACCAACCGCTGGAATCTTTTGTACGAGATAATGATAGATTGAAATCGAACCACCGATTAATGACAGGATAAAGGTATAGAGTGCAATGGAATAGTTCTTTTTAAAAATAGCGATTCCTAAAATAATTACGAGTGGATACATAAAGATACGTTGGTACCAGCAAAATTCACATGGTGCAAATTTCTGTACTTCTGAAAAATAAAGGCTGCCAAGCGTGGAAATTAATGCTGCAGCAAATGCGATAAATAAATATGTTTCCAGTACCTTTTCATTTGATTTAGAGTTCAATCGTCTCCCTCATTCCACATAAAGTATACTAAAAATTATAGTATCACTCTAGACGATTGTAAAATGTAAAATCTTGAAGTGAAGATATATATGTGGACAATTTGTGACAAAACTGGTAGAGAGAAAATGGACATTGCTTATTAATTCTTTATAATAGTAGGTGGATTAGATAGACAGGAGATGGTGAAGTGATAAAGGCAGTTATTTTTGATTTTGATGGCTTAATTTATGATACAGAAACCAGTGAATATAATGTGTTAAATGAAATCTTTCAAGAGCATGGTTCCGAGCTACCAATGTCCGTGTGGGGAAAGGTAATTGGAACGCAAGCAGGATTCAACGCCCTTTCATTTTTAGAAGAGCAAATTGGAAGGAAAGTTGACCACGATGAATTAACTAAGTTGAGAAGGGACCGATTCAATGAACGAATGAAGGATGAAGGTCCATTACCAGGAGTTGAGGAGTACCTTACAGCTGCAAAAAAAGCAGGATTGAAAATCGGTTTAGCCTCTAGCTCTACTTACGAATGGGTATCAAATCACTTGAAAAATCTTTGCTTATTCGATTATTTTGAATGCATCCGTACTTCTGATGATGTTGAAAAGGTAAAACCAGATCCAACCCTATATTTAGAGGCAGCAAAATGCTTAGGCGTGACACCAGAGGAATGTCTAGTCTTTGAAGACTCTGCAAATGGTGCATTAGCAGCTAAACGTGCGGGAATGTATTGTGTCGTGATACCGAACCAAGTAACAAAGGATTTAGAATTCTGTGAGGTTGATCATCGCTTGGAGTCGATGGCCTTAATAGAATTAACTCAATTAATTCAAAAAATTGAAAATCAATAGGGGAGAGAAGATGTGGGGATATTTGTTGATGAGATAGACTTTTTAAAGAAAGCGGTTCTTAAGTTTACAAAAAAAGAAACTGAAGAAACAATTCATCGAGCAAAGTTAGCGTGTAAAAATACATTTATTTTTACTCATCCTTGGGATATGGAACGATGTGAGGAGGAAGTTTTTTTTCCAGAATCTATCGATTGGACATATTGTTTTAATGGGGACGAGGAATGGGCCTTTATGTTAAATCGTCAACGTTATTTGGCAGAAATCGGTATGGCCTATGTAGTAGAAGAGAATGAAGAATATGTGATTCACTGGAAAAGAATTTTTAATGAATGGATAGAAGCAAATAAAGATAAAACCATTCGCCCATATACATATCGAAAAATAGATGCCGGAATCCGCGTGACAAATTGGTTAAAGGGTTTTCAATATATCAAGCAATCACCACTTTGGACTGAATCAGACAGCTATCTATTTCTTCAACAATTGAAGGAGCATGGTGAGTTTTTATATCGTTCATTTACCGCTTTTGATTTTCAAAGTAATTGGGGATTTTTAGAATTAAATGGGCTTATACAAACTGCTTTCCTGATGGATGAGGAAACAAAGAAGAAGTGGATTGACGAAAGTCTTCAACGTATTGAGAAAATGATACCCTTACAAATATACAATGATGGTTATCAAAAAGAACAATCTCCTATGTATCATCATGAAGTCCTT
Source organism: Ferdinandcohnia sp. GQ5 (assembly GCF_059759275.1). NCBI lineage: Bacteria > Bacillati > Bacillota > Bacilli > Caryophanales > Bacillaceae > Ferdinandcohnia > Ferdinandcohnia sp. GQ5. Next base: position 64,775 of record NZ_JCAXEW010000026.1, on the reverse strand, counting down.
CATTGTCTAGTAGAAATAAGCTTAATTTTACAAAAGAACGACATTAAAACTCCGAGCTTTATCACGGATGCTGTTAATAGAATGTATACCGCAACTTACAAACTCATGAAACCAAATCGACATCAACCAATGCTTGGAGACAGTGATGATACGGACTTGCGTGAAATTTTTGCAATAGGAGCAGTATTATTAAACCGTACAGACTTAAGGGCGTTTACCGAAGAACCGTATATATTTGATCTGCTATGGTACTTTGGGGAAAAGGGATTACATAAATTTCAAGCTTTGCAACAGATAGAACCCACATTTGCATCTACAAACCTTAAAGATTCAGGAGTAACCCTTTTTCGAAATGGATGGGGACAGGAAGATGAGTACCTTCTTTTTGACCATGGAATAATGGGACAAGTCAATAAAGGCCATGGGCATGATGATACCCTACATATTGAATTGATGGCTGGTGGAAGGGAATTTTTAATGGACGGTGGTCGTTATACGTATTGTGAGACTGAAGAAAGAAGGTACTTTAAAGAGGCAAACAGGCATAATACGATTACCGTTGATGGTGTCTCCGCTTCAGAATATATCAATACCTGGGAATGGAAAAATGCAGCACGGCCAGTAAACCAGTTTTACCGAATCGAAGAAAAATATCAATATGCCGAGGCTGGACACACAGGATATTGGAGATTGAAATCGCCTGTTCATGTTACTAGGAAAATTATTTATCGCCCAACAGAATATTGGTTCGTCCTTGATATTTTTGAATCAAGCGGTGTCCATAGCTATGAGCAACATTTCCATTTTCCAGAACATACTCCAGTCAAATGGACAGAGTATGGGGAGTTAGCAACCATGTATCAAAGTGGTGCTAATCTGCGGATCATCCCTTTGAATATTTCTGATAAAGATGATGTGATTATCAAAGATGGTAAGCTATCAAGACATTATAATAAAATTTGCTCTGCACCCTCTGCATTGGTTCAATATAAAGAAAAAGATTCATTCGCTGCTCCTTTCCTTATGATAGCGACAGCAAAGAAGAAAGAGGTTAAGGTTAGAAAACGATCTGTTTCACATCTAAATGGAGCCATTAAGAAAGATTCGGAAGCAATAGCCTTTGAAATCATAATCAATGGTAATAAAGATATTTTAGTATTTTCATTGACTGGAGCAGATAGTTTACTAGTTGATGGTTTTCAATTATGCGGAGAAACAGTTATAATCACTGAGCAAAATGACAATGGTTTTGAAGTTTACAATGTAAAGTCATAATGGAAAAAGGGTGGCTTCTATCGAAGCCACCCAATAAATGTTTTTATGACATATTATTGATAATATCAATAACTTCATGTTCTCCTAATAATTTTACTACTTCTCTCGTATTCCGCTTATCAAACTTTTTTAATATACTATTCACTTGCTTTTTGATCGTATCGATTTCGACACAGCGCACTTTAGCTATCTCTTTCCTAGTATAGTTATTACAAAGTAATTTTAGGACGATTAATTCAGAAGGAGTAAGGGTTGAGATAATTTTAAAAATAGAAGAAAAATTAGCCTCTAGTTGTTTAATTCTAGCAAATTCTTCACGGATTTTGCTTGCAATTACCGGTCTTATTGGAGATGTATTTGTAATAGCACAGTTAATCGCTTCGATAATTTCCTCTTTCTCCGCATTCTTTAGAACATAGTCAACTATTCCAGTTTGAAATGCAGCAAACACGAGGTTATTATCTTGATGTACAGTTAGAATAATAATTTTTGTATCTGGTAATTTACTACTTATTTCTGAGGAAGCGTTTATACCTGCCATATAATCTTCCATCTCAATATCCATTAAAATGATATCAGGTTTTTTTTCTAAAGACATGCTGACCGCTTCTTGACCACTTCCAACAGAACCCATTAATTCAAAGTTGTTTTCAGAAGAAATAATACGCTCCAAACGTCTGCGATGTGCTTCAATATCATCTGCTATAAGAATATGTATTTTTTTCATAGCTACCTCCTTCGAATGAAGTTGTTTTATTAAAGAAAAAGCGGTAAATAGATACTAAATTGGGTGCCCTTATTTCGAACACTATCGATTTCTATTTTTCCTTCATGACCGGTTACAATTTTATGACAATAAGAAAGACCAATTCCCCAATTTGTTGAGGACGATTTTGTTGAATAAAAAGGAGTGAAAATCTCATTAAAATCATCGGTTTGTAGACCAGTGCCATTATCTTTTATTTTTATCACTCCCCAATCTCCAATTTCCTTAACTTCAACTTCAATAATGCCTGTTTCCGAAGATACAACCTCCAGTGCATTTTTAATAATATTGTAGATAGATTCCTGTAAATGTTTCGGATCTCCTTGCACAATTATTGAGTCTTTAACAGCGTGGTATTTCAAAGAAATGTTTGAATTTTTTAGATTAACCCTTTTAAGAGCGGTTTTTACAGGAACGTTCAAATCAATAGGTTCAAAATTCAAGGTGATCTGATTTAGTTTATTTCCGGCATCTTCTACTCTATTAAATGCCTGCTGACATGAATCATAGATAAGGTCCAAACTATACAGAGATTCTTCATCATCACCTACACGCTCTCTCAAAAACTCTGCTTCAGACCGAATAGCAACTAAATGATTTTTAATGGAATGAGTAAAAGCACGAACACCCAAGGAAGCAGTATCAATTTTTCTATCAGTTATAAGTATCAAATTTCTATAATAATTTTCGATTGAATTATACTTATATACTGTGTAGGCCATGAATACTAGAGTTAGAACAGCAATTAATGGTAAAATCCGTAATTCCAACAAAAATTTATGAATGTCTGGATGTAAATAATTAGGATATTGAGTGCTAAAAGTCGTTCTTACCAACATATCTGGTGCCCAGGAAAACATAGATAAAAAAACACTCGCTAGCAGAATTAAACTAATCAAATTGAATAATGTATATCTTTTGATGAATCGAACGTGTGAATGTAAAAAATAGTTTCTAATGAATAGAAAGATTCCAATCACAATATATCCGATATTTGAAAAGAGAAAAATGCGGTCACCATAATATATGTACGATTTGTAAAGTCCCTGTAAGTTATATTCAATCGCAGTGTCTTGTATGGAAAGGTTTAGCTTTGGGTCATAAAAGAAATACTGCAGCACTGCAATCATAGTTAAGAGAATGTAGATTGGGATCATTTTTCGATTGCCTTTTCTACTAGTCGTGTAGGAGATAGCAAAAAATAGAAAACAAAAATAAAAAAGGATTGTTCCGAAATTCAAAATTCGCAAAAGAAAATCCGGATTAAAATTATGCAATACAAGAGAGTTCCAAGAACCTGGTGTAAAATTAAAAAATTTATTAACAAATTCATAGGAAATATTGAACTTACTTAGGTAAAGCACCAATCCAATAAATGAAAGGGTATAGCCAACAGTTAATCCAAAAAGAAATATCGTTGAGTAACTTTTAATATTTCGATAGATTAACATAATTGAAATTGATAATAACAAAATTGCAATAAAGAACAATTTCTACCCTCCTATAGTCATTATTTTACTTAAAAGTATTGCAGAAGGGGAATGAAACTTTCACCTTTTACAAAAAAGTTCGAAAAGTTACAATAAGGTAAGCCTTTACAAAGTAATTATACAAAAAAATCTAAGTTAAAAAAGGGGGAAATATTTTGAAAAAGCTTTTTAGTTTTCTAATCTTCTTATCTCTTATCTTAGTTCTAGCAGCATGTGGTGGAAATTCAACATCTGGTGATGGAGATACTTCTAGTGATTCCTCTAGTAAAAAAAATTCAAGTGAGACATCACTAAAAGTAGCTGTATTCCCTGCGGATCTACCATCATTTGAAAGCGCATACGAAAAGTTTAAAGAAGAAAATCCAGATATCAACGTCGAGTTTGAAACGTTCCCACAAGAACAGTACTACGAAAAAATTAGAATGCAACTTTCTAGTGGTATAGGTTATGACGTATTTGCTGGTCAAATCGATACGATGATGGATACTGGGATTATAGAACCACTTGATTCTTATATTGAAAAAAGTGATTTAGATGTTGCAGGTTTTGCCTCTATGTATGATGCGATGAAGTATGAAGAGGGAGTTTTAGGTCTTCCTTATCGTAAATCAAATAATATGATGTTCTACAACAAAGATTTATTTGATCAAGCAGGAGTTGAATACCCAAGTGAGGATATGACGTGGGCAGAATTCCGTGAGGTAGCTAAAAAATTGACGAGCGGAAGCGGCGCTGACAAAACGTACGGGGCATTTATTCAACCTTGGCCACAACTATGGTATATGCAAGGGGTACAAACTGGAGCTTCTATCATTGATAAAGATCTAAGTATTTTTGCAGATTCCCTACAATATCGTATAGATTTGGAAAAAGACGGTTCCATCATGAGTTGGTCCGAGCAAGTTTCTACTGGAGCGCATTACAATGCTGCGTTCCAAAAAGGAAATGTTGCAATGAACATTATTGGTGACTGGCATGTTGCACAGCTCCGACAAGCTGAAGAAGAAGGAAAAATTTCCTTTGACTGGGACGTTGTTCCTGTGCCACACCCTGAAGGTGTAGAAGCAAATACAACACTTGCCTTACCAGTTGCATTAATGCTGAATTCAAAGTCTGAAAATAAAGATGCTGCCTTCAAATTTCTAAGTTATATGACTGGAAAACAAGGTGCTGAAATATTTGCTGGTGATGGATACCTGACTGGTTATGTTGATGAAGATATTAAATCGATCTATCTAGGAGATGGCGAATTAAAGCCAAAAAATGGACACTATTTCTTAGAAACAGTCGAATATCCAGAATATCCAATGTTACCTGGTGTGAAAAACATTGTCGTACAGCAAATCTATAAACAAGAAGGAGAACTTGCTCTAATTGGAGAACAAACCGTCGAGGAAACTATCAATAATATTGCTAAACGTGTTCAAGATGAATGGGCAAGTAAGTATGCAGAATAGGTAATATTAGTTGACATCAAACCATGGTAGGGATGAGCACTGTATTGGGCCACAATACGGTGCTCATTCATATCATAGAAGGGAAGAAAAACAATGAGTAAAAATAGCAAATATCAAACGTCATTTAAGAAGAGAAATCGCCTCATTGGTTATTCGTTTCTTCTACCAAACATTCTAGGTTTTCTAGCTTTTATTTTCCTGCCTGTCATCGCATCATTCTTTATGAGTTTTACTTCATGGAATGGGTTCGGGAAAATTGAATTTATTGGATTAGAAAATTACTTAAGATTGTTTGAGGACACGGATTTTAAGATTTCATTGATAAATACTATCTTGTTTACCCTCATTTCAGTACCAGTAACGTTATTCTTATCACTTTTAATTGCAGTAGCACTAAATAAAGGAATGCGACTAGTAAAAGTGTTCCGTACAGCTGTATTTTTACCGTATGTAACTTCAACCATTGCTGTTGCTGCTGTTTGGCAATTAATCTTCAATCCAACAGCTGGACCTGTTAATGGGTTCTTATCAAATCTTGGATTTGATAATCTACCAGGATGGTTTTCTTCTCCAGACTGGGCTCTTTTTTCTGTATCCATTGTGTACATATGGCATTCTGTTGGATACTACATGATTATATTTTTAGCAGGCTTACAAGGTATTCCAGAAGATGTATATGAAGCAGCAGATATTGATGGTGCGAGCTCCATTTCAAAATTCTTTAAAATAACAATGCCGATGTTATCACCTATTATGTTCTTTACTTCTATTATTGCGATTATCAATTCCTTCAAAGTCTTTGACTTTGTATACGCGTTAACTGGTGGAGGACCAGGTCGTTCTACTCAGGTGCTTGTGTACGATATATATACCACAGCATTTAAGGAGTATGAATATGGATACGCTTCTGCAATGGCCTATATCCTATTTTTACTAATCCTAATTTTTACGGCTTTAAATTATTTAGGTCAAAGAAGATCCCTCAATTCATAAGAGAGATGAAACCGTGCCATATATTAGACAAAGAGGGGAGAATCGATTCGTGGAATTAGTGACGAATTCAAAAAAGGTGGAATCGAAGAGAAATCAAAGAAAACCACTACCGAAAATAAAATTTAGTACATTCTTAAAATATTTATTTGTTATTACCTTGTCACTATTAATGGTTATTCCTTTTATTTGGATGCTCTCTTCATCATTCAAAGCAGAGTCCGAAATATTTGGAATTCCAATTCAGTGGATTCCAGAAACGTTTTACTGGAGTAACTATGTGGAAGTGTGGACGAGGGTTCCATTTCATCTTTACTATTTAAATACATTGAAAATAACGGTTATCACTGTAATTTTGAACGTGTTAACAAGTTCGATGGCGGGATATGCATTTGCCAAAGTGAGATTCCCAGAACGAGATAAATTATTTTTCCTATATATTGCGACCATGATGATCCCTTATCAAGTAATGATGATTCCGCAATTCATGCTGATGAGTGAATTAGGACTTGTTAATAACCATCTATCGCTTATCTTACTTGGAGCCTTTAATCCATTTGGAGTATTCTTGTTCCGTCAATTTTTCTTATCAATCCCAGATGAATTACTAGAGGCAGCAAGAATTGACGGATTAAATGAATTTGGAATTTACTTAAAGATTATTTTGCCACTTTCAAAACCGGCAATAGCATCACTGGTTATTTTTTCTTTTATGCATACATGGAATGACTTCCTTGGACCTTTAATTTATCTTACATCAGATCATCTATACACAATCCAATTAGGAATCCAGCATTTTATTACTGAGTATAACACTGAATATGCCTTATTGATGGGAGCTGCAGTATCTGCGATTATCCCTACAATTATTGTCTTTTTCTTAGCACAAGACCATTTCGTTAAAGGAATCGCATCATCAGGGATTAAAGGTTAATAAAAATGAATCAGTGGTGGATCGAGTCGTGTCCCCACGGTATTTGCCACCCATCCCCCCACTAAATAAGTGGGGGGATAAGTGAAGGAAAGCAATCCAATTTTGTTCAAAACTAATGGAAAAAATGAAAACCACATGATGGAGAGTGAGTTAGATGGAGAGCAACAATAGACCTAATCTTGTGTATATTTTTGCAGATCAATGGAGAAGACAGGCGGTGGGTTATGAAGAGGAGGATCAAGTAATCACACCAAATATAGATGCTTTTTCCAAAGAAGGTACAGTTTTTTCAAATGCGTTGACTGTTTCTCCATTGTGCTCGCCTCACAGAGCATCTTTACTGACAGGAAAATATCCTATTCATACGGGAGTATTTACAAACTGTAAAGTAGGTGCGGATATCATGCTACAACCAGATGAAACTTGTATAAGTGATGTCTTAGCAGATTCAGGCTACGAAACCTGCTATATCGGAAAATGGCATCTGGACTTACCTGATCTAAACGTGACTGATAAGCCTGCTTCAGGTGCTAAAGGATGGGATGCTTACACCCCACCTGGTCCAAAGCGTCATGGATTTCAGCATTGGTACTCATACGGTGCCTGGGACGACCACTTATCTCCACATTACTGGGGGGATAGTCCGGAAAAGATAAAAGTCCAACAATGGTCCGTTGAACATGAAACAGATAAAGCAATTGAGTTTATTGAAAAACGGGATCAAGAGAAAGCTTTTGCACTCTTTATTTCGTGGAATCCACCACACAGCCCATTTGACCAAGTGCCGGATAAATACCGAAAAGTATATGAAGGAATGGATCTCAAGTTTCGTAAGAATGTAGAGATTCGTGATCCACTATTGGTTCATACCGGAGAACATGTTGATGGCGGAGAAGAGAAGTTAAAGGAAAATCAACTTAATTATTTTGCTGCTATAACTGGAATAGATGAGCAGTTTGGTAGAATTCTAGAATTATTAAAAGAAAAAAACTTAAATGAAAATACCATTGTGGTACTCACATCCGACCATGGAGAGATGATGGGTTCACATGGTCTAATGGCGAAGCATGTATGGTATGAAGAATCAATCGGAGTACCATTTATCATCCGCTGGCCTAATAAAATACCAAAGGCAAAATCAGAAGTGTTGTTAAATACGGTTGACATTATGCCAACGATTTTATCATTAATGAATTTGGTAGCACCAGATTCGGTTGAGGGAACAGATTTATCTGATTTTATCATTAAGCAAACGAATGAAGGCCCAGAATATGCGTATATTAGCTGCTATCCTGGAAGAAAAGAAGCCTTGGAGCAATTCCAAGAAGCAGGAGTAAGTAATCTCGCCTATGGATGGCGCGCAATAAGGTCGAAAGAATATTTGTATGTGATTCACAATGGATATTCTCCGGAAGATGTACAAAAAAGGTTGTTTTATAAGTTAATGGAGGATAAATTTCAACAACACCCAGAAGCAATTAGGGAGCCAGTCAAACACCCAATCGTATCGAAACTAGAGGGGAAATTATGTGACTGGTTAAATGAAATGAACGATCCATTTTTACTATATCATGTGAAAAAGGTGGTAGAACAATGACTGTAAGTGTAAATGAGGTACATACGGAAAAAATTTTAAATAAAGAAAGATTTGAACAGAAGTCTAACGTAAACAGAGCATTTGTTGAAAAAGCAATTGACCATGTATTAGCAAAAATCGATCAAAGCTTAGATGAGTTTACTGATTTCTTTCCCGATTCAAATAGTGAAAATCTGGTCTATAAACCAATCGAAAACGTAGAGTGGACGACAAGCTTCTGGACTGGAATGCTTTGGCTAGCTTATGAATGGACTGGTGATGAGAAATATCGAAAAGTTGCAGAAAAACAGCTTGATAGCTTTGTAGAACGATTAGAAAAGCGAATTGAAGTTGATCATCATGATTTAGGATTTCTATATTCGCTGTCATGTGTGAATGCATATCAATTAACTGGGAATGAAAAGGCAAAAGAAACAGCCATTAAAGCGGCTGACCTATTAATCACTAGGTATTACGACAAAGCGGGTATTATCCAAGCATGGGGAAATCTAAATGACCCTGCAGAGCGTGGCAGAATGATTATTGATTGCAATATGAATCTACCATTACTCTATTGGGCATCAGAAGTTACTGGTGATAAAAAATACCATCAGATTGCCGAAACACATGTCAAACAAGCAGCTAAATATATTGTGAGGGAAGATGCATCAACATTCCACACTTATTATATGGATCCAGAAACTGGTAAGCCGTTGTATGGAAATACAAGACAAGGATATTCAGATGATTCTTGTTGGGCCCGTGGCCAAGCATGGGGTATTTATGGTTTTCCTTTAAGTTACTCCTATACAAATGATTGGAGTTTAATTGAACTAACGAAAAAACTCACAAACTACTATTTAAACAGAATCCCTAAAGACTACATTTGCTATTGGGATTTGATATTTACTGATGGTGAAGAAGAAAGAGATAGTTCTGCTGCAGCTATAACAGTTTGTGGATTACTAGAATTAACAAAGTATTTACCACTAACTGATGAAGATAAGAAGTTATATGAAAATGCAGCGTTATTGATGGTTGAATCACTTTATGAAAATTATCGAACTGAAATTGACAGTGAAGCAAATGGAATTCTCAAACACGCTGTCTATTATAAAGGGGGAGGCCGCGGAATCGATGAAAGCTGTATTTGGGGAGATTATTATTATTTCGAAGCCCTCATTCGATTAGCAAAAGATTGGAAAAAGTACTGGTAAGAATAAATTAGTTGGTTAAATATAATGCCTACCACATGTAGAAAAGGAGACAAAGGATATGGGAATATACGACAGTAAATTATATAGGGCAATGGATTTTATCATGAATACCTTCTTATTAAATTTAATTTGGATTCTTATGTGTATTCCCATTATCACGATTTTCCCAGCAACAGCAGCTATGTTTGGTGTCATTCGTAAGTGGAAAAGAGAAGGCGAAATCAAAATATTCGCCTCCTTTTTCCGTTTTTTTAAAGAAAATGTAAAACAGGGAATCGTCCTCGAGTTAATCTGGTTATTTATCGCCTTTCTTTTTATAGTTAACTTTAATTTTACAAACCAAATTCCTTCAAATGTGAAGTATGTGTTATTTGCAGTTTACTTTCTGGTCTTAATCCAATTTATCTTTATCACTCTGTATATATTCCCAGTCATGGTTCAATACAAAGTAACTTGGATCCAGACGATTAAAAACTCACTTATTCTCTCGATTCGTAACCTACCTAATACAATTTTATTACTCCTAATTCTGAGTGCAGGTATAGCGATTATTTACTTTTTTGCAGGGGCTACAATGATCATTTTTAGTTTAATTGCATATTTCATTTATAGTGTTGTGGATTGTACTTTCCATAAGATGACAGAAGAAATTATCTAATTATTATTGGTATGATAATATTAAGCAGAATTATTCGAAAATAAAATTGGACCCAACAACCCATCAATTGTATAATGAAAATACAGTCTAATAAATTATTAATCTAACTGTAATTAAGATTTAAGTATTGTGGTGAGGTGATATATACATGAAACGATCAATAGGAGTCGATATTGGAGGAACGAAGATTGCCGCAGCAATCATTGATGAAGATGCAAACATTCTGTTTCGTTCAGAGGTACCAAGTGACCCAAGTGATAAAGAAAAAATGTTTCAACAAGTAGTGAAGGTAATTAACAATGTTTTGGATGAATCGCATTTGAACATGCAACAACTTGAAGGCATTGGGTTAGGGGTACCAGGAATTTTAGATCGAGAATCAGGTATTGCTGTTTTTCAAAATAATTTGCCGTGGAGAGGTTTTCCGGTTATTCAACGGATCAAGGAAGCCTTTCCTGCAGATAAAGTTGTAATTGATAACGATGTTTATATGGCAGCCTTTGCAGAGTGGCAAAAATATGGAGCAAATCCACATGAGACCTTTGTATATTTTACAATCAGTACTGGCATTGCGGTTTCAATTATTCATAACGGAGATTTTATTCGAGGAATGGGATTTGCTGGTGAACTGGGGTTATTGCCTGTGAAATCTGCCAATGGAATCGAAAGACTGGAACAAGCGGCAGCTGGCCCTGCGATTCAAAAATTAACGAACAATTCAATGACAACTAAAGAGGTCTTCGAAAAGTATCAGCAAGATGATGAATTTGCACACTCTTTAATTCCGAAAGTAGTTGAATCACTTGTACATGGCTGTTATGCCATAACTTGTTTATTAGACCCCGAAAAAATTGTCTTTGGGGGAGGAGTTATTAATAACAATCCTTTTTTGCTTCCATTAATCAAGGAGAAAATGGAGGAGTACTGTATTCCAGACCAGAAAGCAGCTGTCAGCCGATTGCATTTAAGTCAATCGAAGGGTGATGCTGGTGTTCTTGGAGCTGGACTGAGAGTTTTTGATGGGATGCGAGGAGATACCAGTGAAGAAACCAAATATCTTATTAATCACGAGTGATCAGCAGCATTTTGACACGATTGGAGCTTTTAATTCTGAAATTCAAACCCCCAATCTAGATCGTCTAGTGAAGGAAGGTATTACGTTTCAACGAGCGTATTGTCCCAATCCAACCTGTACGCCATCACGAGCATCAATCATAACAGGAATGTATCCGAGTCAGCATGGTGCATGGACTTTAGGAACCAAATTATTAGAAGACCGCCATACAATTGGAGAATACTTACAGGAAAACAATTATCGTACTGCTTTAATAGGGAAGGCTCATTTACAACCAACCAAAACAACAGATGAATACGAGTCCGTTGAATCCTATCCACTATTAGCAGATTTGGAGTATTGGAAGAGCTTTGATAAAGAATTTTATGGGTTTGAACATGTTGAACTAGCACGAAACCATACGAATGAACATCTTGTAGGACAACATTATGCTTTATGGATGGAAGAAAAGGGATGTGAAAATTGGCGTGACTACTTTCTTTCACCAACAGGTAACATGGACCCAAATATAAAGTATAAATGGGATATTCCGGAAGAGTACCATTATGATACGTGGATAGCAGAGAGGTCAAATGCTCTACTAGAAGATTACGTAAAAAATGGTGAGAATTTCTTCTTGTGGTCTAGCTTTTTTGATCCACACCCACCATACCTTGTACCAGAACCGTGGGATACAATGTATGACCCGGAACAATTGACCATACCGACAGGAAAAGAAGGGGAGCATCAGCAAAATCCCCCACATTTCCAAATGACCCAAGAATTAAACCCTGATTTCAGCTCTTACATGGAGACAGGCTTTGGAATTCATGGCTACCATACTCATCGTGACATTGACGAAGAAAACCATAAAAAGCTTACAGCTACCTACTACGGCATGATAAGTATGATGGATAAATATATTGGAAAAATTCTTGATAAGCTTGATGAACTAAATATCGCTGACAATACGATTATTGTCTTTACAAGCGATCATGGTCATTTCTTTGGGCAGCATGGGCTCCAGTATAAAGGCGGGTTTCATTACGAAGATTTGATTAAAGTACCTTTTATTGTTCGCTATCCAGGGAAGATTCCAGCTGGAGTTGTTTCAAATGCTTTGCAATCATTGGTAGACCTCACACCTACATTTATGGATTTTGCAGGTTTAAAGATTCCTAGCGAAATGACTGGTGTTAGTCAAAAGGAAGTTTGGAAAGGAAATCTAAGTAGTGTTCGTGACCATATCATCTGTGAATTTCGTCATGAACCAACGACTATTCATCAAAAAACATACGTAGATGAGAGGTATAAACTTACAGTCTACTATAACCAAACATATGGGGAGTTATTTGATTTACAAGAAGACCCCAATGAATATAACAATCTTTGGAATCATCCAGATTACACTACTTTGAAAATGGAACTGTTATTGAAATACATTTGGGCTGAATTGGGCAATGAACCACTTCCTATGCCACGAATATCACATGCATAACAATGAATATAGTTGGGAGATGTACTTATGTTGAAATTAGAAGGCGCTACACATACTGCTTCCGAAATTTTCCAGCAACCAGTTGTTTGGAAAAAGTCAATTTCACTTTTTGCTCAAAAAAAGGATGAATATAAAGGTTTTCTACAGGACATATATTCAAAACACGAAGTTGTTAAGGTAATCCTAACTGGGGCAGGTACTTCAGCGTTCATCGGTGATATACTTGCACCAATATTTAAACGAGAGGGTAAAAATAAGGTCTTTTTTGAAGCTGTAGCTACAACAGAAATTGTATCTAATCCAAGCGAATATTTAGTTTCAGAAATACCGACCATTCTCGTTTCGTTTGCGCGTTCTGGAAATAGTCCAGAAAGTGTAGCGACTGTTAATCTAGGTCAACAATTAATTAACGATTTTTATCAAGTCGTTATTACTTGTAACAAAGACGGACAGCTTGCTCAAAACGTAAAGGATGACAAGGATAGTCTCGTTATCTTACTTCCTGAAGAAGCGAACGACAAATCATTAGCGATGACGAGTAGTTTTTCTTGCATGCTGTTAATGGCTTACGCCTTGTTTACAAACAATCCATCTTTTGAACAAGAAATGGATCTTGTGATTGAAAATGGAAAACAATTAATTCAATCAGTGGAAGCATCAGTAGACAGTGTGTTGGAATCTGAGTTTAATCGTATCATCTATCTTGGTTCTGGATTACTTGGCCAATTAGCTCATGAAGCTTCATTAAAGATGCTAGAGCTAACCGCAGGAAAAGTAGTCGCAACATTTGAATCTTCATTAGGTTTTCGTCATGGTCCCAAATCAATTCTTAATGATAAATCAGTTGTTGCATTATTCCTATCAAGTGATCCTTATACAAGAAAATATGATCTTGATATTCTTAAGGAAATTGCAGGAATTCCAGGGGTTAAAGTCATCGTATTAACAGAAAAAATAGATGAAACAGTAGAACAATATGCAGATTGGAAGTTCTCGGTGAATACATCTCGAGAATTACTGAGTAACGACTTTTACTTAGCTTTATTATATATCGTCTTTGCCCAAACATTAGCCATGAAAAAGTCTATCAATCTAGGCATTTCACCTGATAATCCAAGTCCAAATGGAGTCATTAGCCGTGTTGTTCAAGGTGTAACAATCTACGATTATGAGTGAGCTGTAAAGGAAGAATGACAATGACATACTATTTAAAAGCTGAAAAATATCTGCTAGAAAATGAGGAAAAAAAGGGTGGCTACTTGGTAATTGATGACGGGAAGTTTGGGTCTATTGTGAGCCAGGTTCCGGAGGATGCAGAAATCATTGATTACAGTGGTTACACGATTGCTCCAGGGCTATTTGATACTCATATTCACGGTATTAAAGGAAATGACATTATGGATGGAAAGGTAGAAGTAGTCAAAGAAATCTCAAAGACACTCCTTTCTCTAGGAGTGACTCGCTTCTTACCGACTACATTAACGTCATCAAAAGATGACTTGGACCGTGCAATAATTGCAATTCGAGAAGCGGTAGAAGAAGGTCTTCCAGGTGCCCAATCGGAAGGAATTTTTTTAGAAGGCCCATATTTCACTGAACTTCACAAAGGAGCGCAAAATGCTAGCTACTTCCGAGATCCAGATATTAAAGAGTTTGAATATTGGCAAGTATTAGCGAATGGATCTATTAAAAAAATAGCAATTGCACCAGAAAGAGAAGGGGCTTTTGAGTTTATTCGAAAAGTGAGTAAAGAAGGTGTATTAGTGAGTATTGCTCACACTGATGCAACTTATGGATGCTGTATGGAAGCTGTGGATGCGGGGGCAAGGAATTATGTCCATTTATTTAATGGAATGACTGGATTACATCATCGAGAACCAGGTGTCGTTGGGGCAGCTTTAATAGACGACAGAGCTTATGCTGAACTAATATGCGATAGCTTTCACGTGCACCCGGATGTTTCCTCGTTAGCATTACGAATCAAAGGGGAAAAATTACAACTGATTACAGACTGCATGCAAGCAGGATTAATGCCGGACGGCAATTACCAACTTGGTGAATTTCCAGTAGTCATGAAAGATGGAATAGCCCAACTTGAAGGCGGTTCCCTAGCAGGGAGTACGTTGAAGTTAATTAATGGAGTAAAAAACCTACAAGAGTGGAGTAACGAGCCTTTATATAAAATCTGGCATCTAGGCTCATTAACTCCGGCTGTGAGTGTAGGGAGAGATATGATTCTGGGTAGCATTTCATCAGGTAAGGTTGCTGATTATGTTGTTATAGATGAACAATTTGAGGTTCAGGCTACAGCAGTTGCGGGCGAAGTAAAGTATCAGAAATAAAGGGTTAAAAAATCTAATAAAGGGTGATGAAAATTGGTATCTGTTCAACCAAAGAGTTTAATACAAAATACAAAAGAAATGTTGTTAAAAGCAAGTCGTGAGAATTATGCAGTACCAGCATTTAATATTCATAACCTCGAAACGATTCAAACGGTTGTTGAAGCTGCTGTGGAATTAAGGTCTCCTATCATTCTAGCAGCGACTCCAGGAACGATGAACTATGCTGGACGATCTTATATTCAAGCGATTGTAGAAGTAGCTGCAAGAGAAAATGACATACCAATTGCGCTGCACCTTGATCACCATGAAACTTATGAATCTATTGTAGAGTCCTTAGAATTAGGAACAAAATCAGTGATGATTGATGGCTCGCATTTATCATTTGAAGAAAATATTGCGCTTGCAAAAAAAGTGGCTGATAAGGCTCATGAATATGGTGCTACTGTTGAAGCTGAGCTTGGGAAATTAGTGGGACAAGAGGACGATCTTATTGTTGAAGCAAAAGATGCAGCTTATACGGATCCGGATACTGTCGAAGAATTTGTAGCACGAACAGGTATTGACTCACTTGCAGTTGCAATTGGAACAGGCCACGGATTATACGAAACAAAACCAAATCTTGATTTTGCCCGCCTTGCTAAAATTAAGAGTTTGACCGATGTACCAATTGTGCTCCATGGTGCATCAGGAATTTCTAAAGAAGATGTTCAAAAGTGTATTTCCTTAGGCTGTGCTAAGGTAAATATCTCAACAGAACTAAAAATTCCTTTCTCAGCTGGTTTGCGAGAACATTTGATTGCAAACCCACAAGAAACAGATCCAAGAAAATATTTTGGACCAGCAAAAGCGAAAATGAAAGAAGCAGCAATTGAAAAAATCTTAATCTGCATGAGTAACGGAAAAGCATAACTTTTTTCAGCAGAATTCCTTTAACTATTAAAGGAGTCGTACTTTGCGTGTGGGTTCAAACCCAACTGAATAAAGTTATAGCCTCCGGCAGATGCTACGATTTTTCAAAGGAAATTTTTCGAGCAGAAAGATTAAAGACTAAGAGCGCCACATCCTGTGGCAACGTTTTTATGACCCACCTCGTGTGGGCCTAAAAATCAGGCGCAAATTACGCCAAGGCGAATTTGATTTTGAATTAGGTGAGGGATCGAAACCTATGTGTGTATATATGCGCAAGGAGAGTTCCTCGCCTTTTTTGATAAATAGAAATAGAGGTGTATATTCATGATTTTAACCATTACTTTAAATCCTTCTGTTGATATCAATTATAAGATGGATTATTTTTCATTAGATAAAGTAAATAGAGTCAATACTGCCGGCAAAACAGCAGGTGGTAAAGGACTAAATGTAGCCCATGTACTAAGGCAATTAGAGGAAGAGACTGCTGCATCAGGTTTCTTGGGAGGTAGTTTGGGTGAATTTATTCGAAAAGAAATAAACAAAAAGGGAATTAGGGACTTTTTTGTGGAAATTGGAGGCGATACCCGGAACTGTATTGCAATAATTCATGAAGGCAAGCAAACTGAAATCTTGGAAGATGGTCCGGACATCAGTGAAAAAGAATCAAACGAATTCTTAAAACAATACTCAGAAGCAGTACAGCAGTCAAATTATATTACAATCTCAGGAAGTACTCCACAGGGAATAAACGACGAGTATTACAGCGATTTAATCGACATTGCACATCAGTTTCAAAAACCTGTTTTATTAGATACAAAGGGTTCATTACTAAAAGCAACATTGCGAGGTAACAATAAACCTTTTTTAATTAAACCCAATCAAGATGAATTAGGTGACTTATTCGGAAAAAGGCTGACAAGCGAAAAAGAAATTTTCTCAACTTTACAAAAGGATCTATTTCAAGGAGTAGAATGGGTTGTCGTCACACTAGGGGGAAATGGTGCAATTGTAAAACATAATGAGAATATATACCGAGTTCAAATACCGAAAGTAAAGGTTGTAAATCCTGTTGGCTCTGGTGATTCAGTTATCGCTGGTTTTGCAGCGGGGTTATCGCGCGGTTTAAAGGAAGATGAACTTATTAAATTTGGTCTTGCAATGGGAACATTAAATGCTTTGGAAGAGCAGACAGGAAGTGTTGATGTGACTAAGATTACTTGGTGTGTAGATTCGATAAAAGTAGAAAAAATAGAGGAGTTAGCCGTATAGAAGCTGAAAACCTTAAGTCTATGTGATTAACATCACCGTAGCTTTTTATTCTTTTTAATAATATAAGGATAAAAGGATAAGGTGGGAAAGTTGAATGAGTGCCTGTGGAATAGGAGCAACAAATCTTACAGGAGTTCTTTGGAAAACAGTTTCAGAGGCTTGTAATCTAGCATGTGATTATTGTTACTATAGCAAGTGTAAAGGTAAGATCGATCAATTAAATATAATTGAGGATGAAGTACTTGAAAAGTTTATTAAAGAATATATGGCCATGTCAAACGGTGTGGCTTCTTTCGTATGGCAAGGTGGAGAGCCCCTATTAGCAGGGCTAGACTTCTTTAAAAAGGTAGTCTCACTTCAGGCCAAATATGCAAAACAGAATACAATCATAAGCAACTCCGTTCAAACAAATGGAACATTAATCACGAGAGAATGGGCAAAGTTTTTTAAAAGATACAATTTCTTAGTTGGTGTTAGTCTCGACGGTCCTAAACATATTAATGATGCAAAGCGGGTTACAGGTTCAGGTGGTGGTAGTTTTAACTCCATTATGAAAGGCATCCAGTATTTAAGAGATGAGAAGGTAGATTTTAATATCTTAACTGTCATCCATGAGGGAAATGTTACAAAAGGGAATGAATTAATGGAATTCTATCTGAACGAGCAATTTCAATATATTCAATTCATTCCTTGTATGGACTTTAAAGCACAGGAAGTTGGACAATTAGGAAGGTATACGATTACACCAAAGGAGTATGGTGATTTTCTATGTCAAGTATTTGATAGTTGGTATAATGACGGAAATCCAACTATCTCTGAACGATTTTTCGATAATATGTTGGCCGTCTATCTTCATCAAGAAGCAGAGATCTGTATTCACCGAGTGACTTGTCCAAAAACATTAATTTTGGAACAAAATGGGGATGCGTACCCCTGTGATTTTTACATACATGACGATTTTTACTTAGGCAATGTGGGAAAGGATCCGCTCAAAGATATTATTAACCATAAGAAATTTAATGAATTTACTCGTTTAAAAGAAAATCTGTCAGAGCAGTGTTTGAACTGTGAATTTCTCCACCTATGTCACGGAGGTTGTCCAAGAGCTCGTAGTTGGGACCCACAGAAACAAACAGTCAATGTTGAATATTTTTGCCAAAGCTATCAACAAATTTATCAATATGCTCATGAAAGAATGCAAATGGTAGCAGAAAAAATAAAGGAAAGAAAACTAGTAGAATATCTCCAAAGTGGAGGAAAGCTTCCCGAAAGAAATGATCGTTGTATTTGTGGAAGTGGAAGGAAGTTTAAGAAGTGTTGTGAAAAATATAAGCCACAATATGCCTTAACTTAATTAACTCCAATTCAGGACTTTCAACAGGACATTTTCGAACCATATCGAATTTTAATAAAGAAGGGGGCGTGACAGCATGAGCAAGGTAGTAAGGTCTTGTTGTTCAGTTAGTCGAACAGCAGTTGAAACACGGGATAAAGAAGCTTCGTTAATTACTATGGAAAAGGCGAAAAACCATTCATCGATAGACGGCATGGTCTACATCCCAGGTGGAGAATTTTTAATGGGAACCGACCAAAAAGAAGGATTTCCTGCAGATGGAGAAGGGCCAGTTCGTGAAGTGATAATAAATCCTTTTTATATGGATACTTATGCTGTTACCAATGCACAGTTTGCAGAATTTGTGAATGATACTGGTTATAAAACAGAAGCAGAAGTGTTTGGTTGGTCATTTGTGTTTTATCAGATAATATCGAAAGAAGTAGCGAAGACCGTTAAAAATCAGGTTGCATCGACACCTTGGTGGTGGGTCGTAGAAGGTGCCTATTGGAAAAAGCCTGAAGGGGTAGATTCCTCGATTGACAATCGAATGGACCACCCAGTTATTCATATTTCATGGAATGACGCTATGAAATATTGCGAGTGGGCTGGGAAGCGACTTCCAACTGAAGCAGAGTGGGAATTTGCAGCAAGAGGAGGTTTAAAGCAAAAAATTTATCCGTGGGGAGATGAATTAACCCCTAATGGTGACCACCTTTGTAATATATGGCAAGGGAATTTTCCACATGTAAATACAAAATTAGATGGCTATTTATCCACTGCACCCGTCTCAGCATTTCCACCTAACGGTTATGGGTTATATAATATTGTAGGGAATGTATGGGAGTGGTGTGCAGATTGGTTTAGTCCCACTTTCCATGTGTCTGATACAGGAGATAATCCGAAGGGACCGCCTACTGGGCAAACAAAAGTAATGAGAGGTGGATCTTATCTTTGTCACCACTCGTACTGTAATCGTTACCGGGTTGCTGCGAGAAGTTCGAATACACCAGATAGCTCAACTGGAAATCTCGGCTTTCGCTGTGTGAAAGACATATGATGCTATAAAACCACAATCAATATCAATAACTGATATCGATTGTGGTTTTTTCAAATAGAGATTAAATAAAAGTCTCAAGCCACTCTAATGTTTCCTCTTCATCTGGACCCTCAATTTTAACAGTTATAATCTGTCCTTCACGAATACCTGCCCCCATTAACCCTAAAATACTTTTGGCATTGTATGATCTATTTTTAAACTGAAATTCAACATCACTTGTAAACCTACTGAGATTCTGAACTAATTCCCCTGCTGGCTTAGCGTGTAGTCCTTCCTTGATCGTAACTGTAACTTCTTTTTCAATCAAAGCATTCCACTCCTTACAAGAGTTAATTTTAAAATGAACATTACTACTTTTATTCTGAGAAAATAATTTTAGACCTAAAAAAGCACCTCTTCTCAGGTAGAAAAAAACATGTAAGCGTGTTAATTTTAAGTAAGGAGAACGTTTTAACTTGATTCAGAAGAAGTTTCTACTTCTATAAGTGGGGATGAATGCAATTTTGAGTACTCAATTTAGTGATGGGTCCAAATTCCGTCTGAATAAAGTTAAAGCCTTCGGCGGATGCCACGATTTTTCAGAGGTAGTTTTTCGAGCGAGCTCGAAAAAAATCGGGCGCAAATACGCCAAGGCGCATTTGATAGGGGGGCTATAAATTGGAAAAATACATACTTTCACTTGATCAGGGTACCACGAGTTCACGCGCCATCTTATTTAATCAAAAAGGTGAAATAGTACATGTTGCGCAGAAGGAATTCACGCAAATTTTTCCAAAACCAGGCTGGGTGGAACATAACGCAAATGAAATTTGGGGTTCGATTTTATCGGTCATGGCATCAGTTTTATCCGAGGCAAACGTAAAAGCGGAGCAAATTGCAGGAATAGGGATTACAAACCAACGTGAGACGACGGTTGTATGGGACAAAGAAACTGGCCAGCCTGTGTACAATGCAATAGTGTGGCAATCCCGTCAAACGGCTGATATTTGTGAAGAACTAAAAGAAAGAGCATTAAGTGATACATTCCGTAAAAAAACTGGGCTATTAATTGATGCTTATTTTTCAGGGACAAAAGTGAAATGGATTTTAGATCATGTAAAAGGAGCACGTGAAAAAGCGGAGAGCGGGAAACTTCTATTTGGTACAATTGATTCTTGGGTCATATGGAAGCTGTCAGGTGGGAAGGCTCATGTAACAGATTATTCTAATGCCTCCCGAACCTTAATGTACAACATTTACGAGTTACAATGGGATGATGAGTTATTAGGGCATTTAACAGTACCTAAGTCGATGCTCCCAGAAGTTCGCCCATCTTCAGACGTGTATGAAACCACAGCTCCTTATCATTTCTTTGGTCAAGAGGTGCCAATTGCAGGTGCAGCGGGTGACCAACAAGCAGCTCTTTTCGGGCAAGCTTGTTATGATAAAGGGATGGTTAAAAACACATATGGAACAGGCTGCTTTATGCTGATGAATACCGGTGAGAAAGCAGTGCCTTCTAAGCATGGATTACTAACAACAATTGCATGGGGGATTAACGGAAAAGTTGAATACGCCCTAGAAGGAAGTATTTTCGTCGCAGGTTCCGCTATTCAATGGCTTCGTGATGGTCTGCGCATGTTTAATGATGCCAAGGACAGCGAAGGCTATGCTGTCAAAGTGGATTCAACTGATGGAGTATATGTTGTGCCGGCATTTGTTGGACTAGGCGCTCCATATTGGGATAGTGACGTGCGTGGGGCTGTGTTTGGCCTTACACGGGGGACTTCAAAAGAACATTTCGTTCGAGCAACTTTAGAATCATTAGCCTACCAGACAAAGGATGTCTTAACGGCCATGGAGGCCGATTCTGGCATATCGTTGAAAACGCTTCGTGTAGATGGTGGTGTTGTTAAAAATAACTTCCTTATGGATTTCCAATGCGGAATTTTAGGAGTTCCAGTCGAACGTCCTGTAATCAATGAAACAACAGCTTTAGGGGCTGCATACTTGGCTGGCTTGGCAGTTGGTTATTGGAAGGGTCAATCAGAAATTTCTAGTAAATGGGCGATTGATCAAACATTTGAACCAAAAATGAGTGAGGAAAAGCGTGAAGAACTATATAATGGTTGGAAAAAGGCAGTACAGGCTGCCATGGCATTCAAATAAAAGTTATGCTATCATGAAGATAAGTTAATCATTCGGTAGGAGATTAGGGAGAGACCGCAGGAGCATTGTCACTATGTGAACAATGACTTTTGTGGTCTCTTTTTCTACCTCTTTTAAGGAGTGGAGATCGTGACACAGTTCTCAAGTATAAAAAGAAGTTCAATCTTAGCGGATATGGAAAAGGAGGTTCACGATTTATTAATAATTGGTGGTGGAATAACGGGTGCAGGTATTGCACTTGACGCTACTACACGTGGACTTAAAACAGCGCTTGTTGAAATGCAGGATTTTGCTGCTGGTACATCCAGCCGTTCCACAAAGCTGGTCCATGGTGGCCTTCGCTATTTAAAACAGTTTGAAGTCGGATTAGTGGCCGAAGTAGGTAAGGAAAGGGCCATTGTTTATGAAAATGGGCCACATGTGACAACTCCAGAGTGGATGCTTTTACCCCTACATCAAGGTGGTACTTTTGGAAAATTTTCAACATCCATTGGCCTAAGGGTTTACGACTATTTAGCAGGTGTCAAAAAGTCAGAGAGAAGATCCATGTTAAGTGCTGATGAAACTCTTGCAAAAGAGCCACTTATCAAAAAGGAAGGTCTTAAAGGTGGAGGCTATTATGTTGAGTATCGTACAGACGATGCGCGCTTAACAATTGAAGTGATGAAAAAAGCCATCGAAAATGGCGCAAAAGCGGTCAACTATGCCAAGGTAGAATCATTTATCTATGAGGATAAAAAGGTAAAAGGAGTAAAAGTGGTTGATCAACTTACTGGAAAAGAATACAAAATTCACGCGAAAAAAATTGTCAATGCAACAGGGCCATGGGTTGATAAATTGAGAGAAGCCGATAATTCGAAAAAAGGGAAAGTATTGCGTCTAACAAAGGGGGTTCACATTGTACTTGATCAATCCAAGTTCCCGTTAAAACAAGCGATTTATTATGATACACCAGATGGCCGAATGGTATTTGCAATCCCACGTGACGATAAAACATATATCGGAACAACCGATACTTTTTATGACAAAGATACCGCACATCCAACGGTTACATCAGAGGATCGTGCGTATTTAATCAATACAATTAACTATATGTTTCCAAGTGTAAATGCGAAGGAATCTGATATTGAATCGAGTTGGGCTGGTGTACGACCATTGATCTACGAGGAAGGAAAGGATCCTTCCGAAATATCCCGTAAAGATGAAATTTGGATTTCTGAATCAGGTCTCATCACAATTGCAGGTGGAAAATTAACAGGTTATCGTAAAATGGCGGAAACCGTGGTAGATAAAGTTGGAGGGCTTTTACAAGAAGAAGGGGTAACTACACTTAAAACTTGTCAAACAAAAAACATGGCTATATCTGGTGGAAATGTTGGTGGCTCGAAAAACTATCCATCATTTGTGGCTAAAAAAGTTGAGAAGCTCATGAACGAATTCCACCTTTCTCGAAAGAATGCTCAAAAATTAACGCATTTGTATGGATCAAATATTGATATTGTTCAGGGAATCATGGTCGATTTTAGCGATAGAGCAGATGAAGAGACTTTGCCAGTACTTGCGTCATTGGAATATGGAATTCAATATGAAATGGTTACAAAACCAATCGATTTCCTTATTCGTCGCACAGGTGCGATGTTCTTTGATATCGATTGGGTCAATCAATGGAAACAACAGATTATTGCCTACATGGCCGAAAAGTTTAACTGGACTGCCGAAGAAAAACAAGGTTACGAAGCCGAAGTTGAAGCTTACATTAAAGACGCAACCGAGCCAACTGAAGAAAGATAATAATTGCTGTAGACAGACGGAGAAATCCGTCTGTTTTTTGACTTTCAGGGAATTATAAGGTCCCACCATGTGATAATAGTGAAACGGCGCTAGGTTAAACAGGTACGTAACTGGAGGATATTAGGAGACAGCGAGGTAGTAAACCAGTTAAAGAGGTATGCATATGGATTATAGTAGGAAACAGCGAGCTAGTAAACCAGTTAAGGAGTATGCATATGGCTTATATTAGGAAACAGCGAACCAGTAAACCAGTTAAAGGGGTACGCATCTGGATAAAATTAGGAAACAGCGAACCAGTAAACCAGTTAAAGGGGTACGCATCTGGATAAAATTAGGAAACAGCGAACCAGTAAACCAGTTAAAGAGGTATGCATCTGGATAAAATTAGGAAACAGCGAACCAGTAAACCAGTTAAAGAGGTATGCATCTGGATAAAATTAGGAAACAGCGAACTAGTAAACCAGTTAAAGGGGTATGTATATGGATTATATTAGGAAACAACGAACCAGCAAACCAGTTAAACAGGCACCCATCTGGAAAAATAAGAAATAATGAACAGCAACCGCCTTAAACATGTACCACCTGTAAAGTTAAAAGAGAACAAACTTAGTGGTCCTTATTGTACAAGAATGATTGGGATCATAACAGGAATCCCTACTAAAAATCATAAACTTCATTTAATCAACCTAGCCTTTTTACTCATTTTCATAAGAAACAAGACAAACTTTGCTAAATTAATTGGAAAAAGACAGGATTTTATATAGAATAGGTAGAAGATAAAACAAAGATATTAACAATACAACTGTAATTGGGGGCATCGAACATGAGTTGGATGGAAAAGTATAACCAATGGCTAAATACGCCGGGGTTAGATGTAGAAATCAAGAATGCGTTGCTTGAAAAAAAAGACAATCAAAAAGAACTTGAAGATTGCTTTTATAAAAATCTCGAGTTTGGAACTGGTGGAATGCGTGGAGAAATCGGACCAGGGACAAACCGTATGAATTTATATACCGTAAGAAAAGCTTCAGCTGGGCTTGCAGCATTTATAGAGACATTTGGTGAAGAGGCGAAGCGCCGTGGGGTTGCTATTGCGTATGATTCTCGTCACAAATCACCTGAGTTTGCAATGGAAGCTGCAAAAACCCTTGCTACACATGGAATTCAAACCTATGTATTTGATGAACTTCGACCTACACCAGAATTGTCATATGCGGTTCGTCATTTAGGTGCTTTTTCAGGAATTGTCGTGACTGCAAGCCACAATCCACCAGAATATAATGGGTATAAGGTATATGGCTCAGATGGTGGACAACTTCCACCAGAAGCTGCTGATACAGTGATTGAAAAAGTAAATGCGATTAATAATGAGCTTGATTTAGAAGTCGGTAATGAAGAAGAATTAAAGGCTTCCGGACTTATTAAAATGATTGGTTCAGAAATTGATAATGCCTATACAGAAAAACTAAAAACGATCTCAATTAATCCAACGCTTTCTCAGGTTGGTGTCAAGGTCGTGTTTACTCCACTCCACGGTACTGCAAACAAGCCCGTTCGAAATGGCTTAAAAGCATTTGGATACGAGAATGTTACTGTGGTAAAGGAACAAGAGCTTCCTGATCCTAATTTCTCAACTGTAAAATCACCAAACCCAGAGGAACATGCAGCTTTCGAATTGGCGATTAAAGAAGGCAAAAAGATTGACGCAGATATTTTAATTGGAACAGATCCAGATGCAGACCGTTTAGGGGTAGCTGTTAAAGATGACAATGGTGAATATGTCGTATTAACAGGAAACCAAACAGGTGCTATTTTGCTGCATTACATATTATCAGAAAAGAAGAAACAAGGTGTTCTTCCAGAGAATGGTATTGTTCTTAAGACAATCGTTACATCTGAAATTGGACGAGAAATCGCAAAATCATTTGGCCTTGATACAATTGATACACTTACGGGATTTAAATTTATCGGTGAAAAAATTAAGGAATTCGAACAAACAGGAGAATACAAATTCCAATTCGGTTATGAAGAAAGCTATGGTTACTTAATTGGAGATTTTGCTCGTGATAAAGATGCAGTTCAAGCTGCATTATTAGCAGTAGAAGTTTGTGCTTTTTACAAAAATAAAGGCATGACAATGTATGAGGGCCTAATGGAGATTTTTGAGAAATATGGCTATTATCGTGAAGGCCTTGAATCCTTAACACTAAAAGGAAAAGAAGGGGCAGAGCAAATTAATAACCTTCTTGCAAGCTTCCGTAGTGAACCGCCAACAATTGTTGCTGGACGTAAGGTAACACTTGTTGAGGACTATAAGGAAAGTGTCCGAACCAACGTTAAAGAAAGTCAAAAAGAAGAAATCACTCTTCCAAAATCAAATGTTTTAAAATACTTCTTAGAAGACGGTACGTGGTTCTGCCTACGACCATCTGGAACAGAACCTAAAGTAAAATTTTATTTTGGAGTTAAAGGAAGTTCACTTGAAGATAGTCAACAAGCTTTACATGACATTTCTAAAGATGTGATGGAACAAGTTCATAATACATTAAAATAAAAACAAGGCCCTCGGGTCTTGTTTTTTTTCGATTAAAATGAAGTGGGGATTTTCACCCCACTTACATATGTGCAGCTAATTCTTCCATGCTTTCTGTGGATGCATGGTCTATATACCGTAGTAAAGAATACAACTGTCTCTCGATAACAGAATAATCTTTTTCAAAATTATAGGCATGTAAAAAGTGTTCAATTTTTTTTGAAAGGAAATCATCCTTTGTTCGAACCATCAATATAAGTAAGTTGTCCCACTGGGAACGATGCGTGTAATAAAGCGCTTTGTCATAGTCAACAGTATTCACTGCTTTTCCCTCCTTCTAAGGAGTTGATTATAGTGTGTGGAGAAAACAATTTTTTTCTCTCTGTAAATCTTGGTCAAGAATCCAAAACAAATATGAATACATAAAAGCTCGAGTTTTGTTTAATTGGAAAAAATAAAGTGATTAATATCTCAAGGAATAGCACAAAATACAATTGATTTTTACATAGGAGGTATGGAAGGTGACAAAAAGAGTATTGATTTCAATTTTCTGTAGTATATTTCTATTAGCAGGAGGCGGTATGGTAAGCGCACAACAGAAGCCACCACAAAAACCACCACAGCAGGAACAACCGCTTCCAACGGATTATGAAAAATGGGGTAAAATTGCAATTGATGTGGCAAAATTAAATTATCCAGACAGCAAAATTAGTGATTATCAGTATAAGGGACGAGAAAATCTTACTAATACACAATCAAAAGATACTTTTGAATTGAGAGTACAAACCAAAGACCGCACTTTTACAGCAAAAGTGATGATCTTGTTTAATCCACAAACAGAGTCCCTTTTATCGTTAAGCATCGAAGAAGTAAAATAAGGAACAACCATCTGGCCACAATTCACTGAACGAATGTGGCCTCTTTTGCGTTAAAAACGTGTAACAACAAAATCCCCTTTCATCATTTTGACCAATGACTCATAAATTGTGATAAGGACGAAAAGGGGGAGATCAACTGTGAGAGATTCTGATCGCAAGAAGCTAGAGTATGCAATTGATGAAATCACAGAAATTGCAGAAGGCTTTGGACTGGATTTTTATCCAATGAGATACGAAATTTGTCCTGCTGATATTATTTATACATTTGGCGCCTATGGGATGCCTACTCGATTCTCGCATTGGAGCTTTGGAAAACAATTTTATCGAATGAAGCTACAATATGATTTAGGATTAAGTAAGATTTACGAACTCGTTATAAATTCAGATCCATGTTATGCGTTTTTACTTGATTCTAATTCCCTTATTCAAAACAAACTAATTGTTGCCCATGTACTAGCACATTGTGATTTTTTCAAAAATAATATCCGTTTTAGTAATACAAAACGAGATATGGTTGAAAGTATGGCAGCTACAGCGGAACGGGTGAAACATTATGAACATGTATACGGAAAACTTGAGGTCGAAACATTTTTAGATGCAGTATTAGCTATCCAAGAGCATATTGACCCTTCCCTTATGAGGCCAAAGCTTTCTTGGAGCCTTGAGGATGAAGAAGAAGAAATAAAGCGAAAGCCGTCACCATATGATGATTTATGGGGCTTAGATAAAAAGGCGGCAAATGATAAACCAGTTGCACGTAAGAAAAAGAAATTTCCGCCACAGCCTGAAAAAGATATTCTTCTATTTATTGAACAATACAGTCGGGAACTAGAGGATTGGCAACGCGATATTTTAACAATGATGCGCGAGGAAATGCTGTATTTTTGGCCGCAGCTTGAAACCAAAATTATGAACGAAGGCTGGGCTTCATATTGGCACCAACGCATTCTCCGAGAAATGGATCTTACTTCTGATGAAGCCATTGAGTTTGCGAAGCTCAATGCAGGTGTAGTGCAACCATCAAAAACAAGCATTAATCCATATTACCTAGGTTTAAAAATCTTTGAGGACATAGAGGAACGATACAATAATCCAACAAAGGAAATGAAGGAACGTGGTGTTCAGCCAGGATCTGGGCGTGAAAAAATCTTTGAGGTTCGTGAAGTTGAATCAGATATATCGTTCATTCGAAATTACTTAACGAAGGATTTAGTCCTACGTGAAGACATGTATCTCTTCCAAAAGCAAGGTCGAGATTATAAAATCATTGATAAACAATGGACGCAGGTTCGTGACCAGCTCGTAAACATGCGTGTCAACGGTGGATTCCCGTATATCACTGTAAACGATGGTGACTATCTAAAAAGTGGGGAACTCTTCCTAAAACACTGGTACGAAGACATAGAGCTTGATTTAAAATATCTTGAAAAAGTACTTCCTTACATTTATCAATTATGGGGCAGACCCGTCCACATGGAAACTGTACTAGAAAATAAATCGGTTGTATTTACGTATGATGGAAAAACAGTGCATAGGAAGTATGTCTAAATAGAAAGAAGCTGCCTAATGGGTAGCTTCTTTTATTATTAGAATTTATTGCAAAAATCTAAAAATGGTGATGTTCCTCACAGAAAAAGTAAGGTAAATAAACTAAAATAGATTCCAATTATAAAGGGAGGGAATAGAGAGTGGAAAAAAAGAAATTACCTTTAGTGTATTCTTGTTCAGGTTGTTCGTCCGCTGCACAAACAGCAAATACAATAGCTATAAAGATGGATCGAGAAAATATAGCTGAAATGTCTTGCATTGCAGGTGTAGGCGGAGATGTAAAACCACTTGTAAAAACAGCAAAATCAGGAAGGGATATCATTGCGATTGACGGTTGCCCACTGGCATGCTGTAAGCATATTTTGGCTAGACATAACATCGAGACTAAGCATCATTTTGTATTAACAAATTTTAATGTTCCCAAAAAACAACATGAAGATCCGGACCCCCGACTAACGTTAGATACTTACAATAAGATTTTGGAGATAACTAGATAAAAGTCCTATAGTAATTTCAAAGTCGTAAAAAAATTAAAGTAATAAAGGAAAATGTGTATATTGTAAGGAATTATATAAGAGAGCATTAAATAGGGAGGTCAATTATGTACAACAAAATCCTATTAGCTGCAGATGGTTCTGAGCACTCTATACGTGCGTCCGAAAATGCAATAATGCTTACAAACGGAAAATCTCATCCTAAAATTGAAATCGTATATGTAGTCGATCACAATAAAGTCAAATCCGATGTATTAGAAAATTGGAATGCTCCGGATATAGGTGATAAACGAAGATTCCGATTAAGAGAAATAGAACAATTAATGAGGAAATCAGGAGTTTCTTATGAAATAACTTTTCTCCATGGCGAACCAGGACCTACTATTGTAAATTATGCGAATAAAAATCAGTTTGATCTTGTCATCATTGGAAGCAGAGGATTAAATGTGCTACAGGAGTTTGTACTTGGAAGTGTTAGTCATAAAGTTGCCAAGCGTGCAAATTGTCCAGTGCTAATTGTAAAGTAAAATTGAGTAAAGGCAGTCAGTGCTTTATAAAAAAGAACTGACTGTTTTTTTATTTGGTACTGCACTAAAAACTACCATATAGAATTAAGATTTTTATTAAGTCACAGTGAAAATGAGAGAAAACAGTAGAATAAGGAAGATGGATCAATATGTTTGCGTTTACATAACATTTTCACAAATTAGCAATAATCCGCTATACTATGATTTGTTAAAGACGGACCCGACTTTCATGAGAGTTGAAAGTCATTAGAAAGCGAAGGCAATCATTTTGAGACAAACGGACTGATATGAACCTGAAGGAGATAAGGAAATACGGCGAGGAATCGGGCCGATGTTAGGCTTTGTGTACGGAAGGTAAGAGGAGTCTTGATAGTAGCTACTTGCTAGAGCTAGACAAAAAAATGATAAACAAAATAGAAAGAGGTGCTGATTTGAATATATCAACATTTAAAACTGAATGGTTTGGCAATGTGCGAGGAGATATCATGGCAGGGATTGTTGTTGCACTTGCTCTAATTCCTGAGGCAATTGCCTTTTCACTGATTGCAGGAGTAGACCCCATGATAGGGCTGTACGCCTCATTTTGTATTGCAGTCACAATTGCGTTTGTTGGAGGAAGACCTGGTATGATTTCTGCAGCAACAGGTGCAACTGCATTGTTAATGGTAACATTGGTTGCAGATTATGGACTCCAATACTTACTTGCTGCAACGATTTTAACGGGGATTATCCAAATTATCATGGGTGTGTTAAAGCTTGGAAGACTTATGAAATTTGTCCCTCGTTCAGTTATGACTGGTTTTGTGAACTCACTGGCAATCCTTATTTTTGCAGCTCAATTACCGCATTTTGCTGGTGAATCATGGCAAATGTACGCAATGGTAGCGGGGGCATTAGCGATAATTTATATCTTCCCGCGCTTTACAAAAGCTGTTCCATCACCATTAGTGGCGATCATCGTTATGACAATAATTGCAGTATTAACCAATAGTGGAGTACGTACAATAGGAGATATGGGGGAACTACCATCAACATTACCGATCTTTTTACTACCTGATATTCCATTCAATTTTGAAACATTAAAAATTATTTTCCCTTATTCTTTATCAATCGCAATTGTTGGATTAGTGGAGTCTTTACTAACAGCTACGATTGTTGATGATATGACAGATACAGAAAGTGATAAAAATAAAGAAGCACGTGGGCAAGGGATAGCAAATATCGTTTCTGGTTTATTTGGCGGAATGGCAGGTTGTGCAATGATTGGACAATCTGTGATTAACGTTAAATCGGGTGGTCGTGGAAGGCTTTCTGCGTTTGTAGCCGGATTGTTTTTAATGGTCTTAATCTTAGTACTTAAGGACTTCCTAGTTCAAATTCCAATGGCAGCCCTTGTTGGGGTGATGTTCATGGTTTCAATCGGAACGTTTGACTGGTCTGCATTACGTACTCTTCATAAGGTTCCAATCACGGATACTATTGTTATGATTGTTACAGTGATCACAGTTATACAGACACATGACCTATCAAAAGGTGTTTTAGTTGGAATCATTTTGAGTGCAATTTTCTTTGCTTCTAAGATTTCAAAAGTAAAAGTTTCAAGTCTTTCAGCTAAGAATTCGCAAAAGAAAATGTACCATGTTTCAGGGCAGTTGTTCTTCGCTTCTGTTACTGATTTTGTTAATAGCTTTGATTATAAAGAAGATGTAAAAGAAATTGATTTAGACTTATCAAGTGCTCACCTTTGGGATGACTCTGCGGTAGGGGCAATTGATAAAGTCGTCTTTAAATATCATCAAAATGGGACTAAAGTAAACATTAAAGGATTAAATACAGAAAGCAATAAATTAGTTGAGAAGCTTGCAGCATACAAGACACCAGGTGCTCTTGAAAAAGCAGGAAATCAATAAGGTAGGGGAAACACGCAGTCTCTTTGGCAGCGTGTTTTTTTGTCTATAAAGAATAGTATTAGGAAACAATAGAATGTGATTTCAAAATTTTTACAGTTAGAGTAACTGAGGTGCCTTTTTGTGAATGCAATTTATGGTTTAATTTGGCTAGCTGCGTTATTTATTTGGGGAGATTGGAGAAATTATAGAAAATACTATCCAACCTACCTCTTTTTCCTATTGGGGGATTTTCTTTATTTATATTTATTATCTGACAAGTTTGCGATGTGGACATATACCCCTCAAGGTGTTGATGAGGGAATTGGACTGACCAACACACATATCGTTCTTTCAATTATGGCCATAAAATACCCTGCAACAATCCTCATCTTTTTAGGAAGATACCCTGAAGAACGATCATGGATAAAACAATTTATTTATATCTTATTATGGGTAGGCATTTATGCTGTGAATGAAGCTGTGGATTTATTTGTTGGACTTATAAGACATGATCATGGTTGGAGCTTGGGATGGTCAGTATTATTTAATCTTGTGATGTTCTCCATTCTTCGTTTACATTATGTACGTCCTTTTCGCGCCTGGATTGCCTCACTCATATTTATCCTCATACTTTGGAATATCTTTGATGTCCCTTCTTCGGTATTTCGATAAAACTAACATATATATATCACCTACTACTGAATGATCCTTAGTAGTATTTTTTTAACCACTTTGATGTTCCGATTAGGAAGATAGGAATACCTTCCTATTGGAAATAAGAATGGGTTCCTATATGAATAAGAATAGATGGTGATACATTATTTTTACAATTTCCGGCAAAATAGGTTTACAGATGAAAATAACAAAAAAGCACTTTAGGACAAGTTGTCATTATATAAAATATGGAGAAAATGAACATGAATCTTACCAATATGTTTGAACAAAAAAGCATTAGTAATTTAATTAATCTTGTAGCAACAGCATTTAATAGTTTAAAAGATATCCTATATATTCTGCAAGTTGATCATTCTCAATTTACATATTTATATGCTAACCAAGCAGGATTATCAATTCTTAATGCTGATGAATCATTATTTGGGAAAACGATGGATGAATATTTGCCAAAAGAAAAGGCGCAATATTTGAAAATATTTTACAAAAAGGCAGTCTTGTCTAAAACAGTTGTGACATTTGAAGACGAGACTATACTTCCAAATGGCCAAATCATGTTTAATGAAACTGTGCTAACTCCTGTTATTGACGGAGAAATTGTATATCTTGTTGCAATCGTACGCGATGTTACTGATAAAACATTAAGAGTAAGGGAACTTCAACAAGCAAAAAAAGTATTGGAAGAGAATAAGCTAATGCTTGATTCTCTCATCGCGAACAATGTGGATGCAGTACTTATGCTTGATACAAATGGGATCATTCATGAGTTAAATGATGCAGCAGAGAGCATTATAGGATATAAACCAAGTGAACTAATTGGCGCTCATTACTCGAAAATAATGACACAAAAAGAATATAAAAAAATACAAAAGATTATTCAGCATGTATTAGGAGGAGAGTCTTTTTCTTACGAAACGAAACTTTCCCATACAAACGGCAATGAAATCCATGTCAAAGTAAAAAACATACCAATTACGATTGACGGAACATTGACAGGAATTTATGGGATTGTGAAAGATATCAGCGCAAACAAAAAAGCTGAACAAGCACGAAGAGAAAGTGAAGAAACCTTTCGGATCATTGCAGAGAATTCTGTTGACATTATTAAAGTACTTACACCAGATGGAAAAATCACTTATGTATCTCCTTCGATTGAGGATATTTTAGGATACTCTGCACCAAAAATGATTGGTAAATCATTTATTGAAACTATACATCCTGATGACAGAGAAAAAATGAATGAAGTTTATCTAAATCTGATTGAACTAAAGGAAAATGTTGACATTGAGGTAAGGCGTAAACACCAGGATGGGCATTTTATATGGTTACATTCAGACTTAATACCCGTATTGGACTCAGAAGGACAGCTTGAAAAAATAGTTGTGATTTCAGGGGACATTACTGAATACAAAAGAAAGCTAAAAAAGTTAGAAAAACTGGCCTATTATGACCATTTGACGGGTCTTCCTAATCGGAGAATCTTCTTAGATCGGCTCCAACAATCTATGTATACAACAGATCGAAAAGGTAATTTAACAGCATTACTGGTTTTAGACTGTGATGCTTTCAAACAAATAAATGATAATCATGGACATGATACTGGAGATGAAGTGATTAAAGAATTCTCCAAACGTATACGTACAGTGATTCGCGACACGGATACACTTTCACGAGTGGGTGGGGATGAATTTACAGTCGTTCTTCCAGAAATAATAGACGAGCAGCAAGTGGTAGATATTTCAAATCGAATTTTGAATGCAGTAAGACAGCCTATCGAAATAAAAGAACACGTGCACAAAATCACAACTAGTATCGGTATTTCTTTTTATCCACTACATGGAACGGTTGCTGATGAGTTGTTTAAAAAGGCTGATGAGAATCTTTATAAATCCAAATCACTTGGGGGAAATATATTTTCGTTATAGAAAGATAAGCCATCGTTAAAAGGGGGATAAAAATGGCAGGACTATCTTTTTTTAAACAGCTTACAAAGCTTTCAAATGTGGACACAATAGTATCTAAAACAATGAATCAAGAGATGGAGCATGATTTATCATTATTAAGAGAACTAATTAATAATCATCCACATGCTGTTCTGGCTTTTGATGCAAATGTGAATTTATTACATTACAACCCTTCAGCAGTAAAAACATTTGGTTACAAAGAAAAGGAATTATCTCAAAAGTTAAAACAATATTTTAACGATAATGACAAATACAAAAGAAATAAACATTTTCAACGTGCTTTACAGGGAAAAGTACAAAATTATCGAACAGCTGTTACACATGCGAATGGAGAAAAAATTTATATTGATGTTAATCTAATCCCAATAAATAATAGTGCTGGGAACACAATCCTAATTTATGCAGTGGCAAAAGATATTACAACATATGTTCAACATGAAAAAGAATTAGTTAGAATCAAAGGAAGCCTTGAATTAGCACAAAAAGTCGGTGCAATTGGCAGTTATGATTATGACGTAATTGAGGATGAAGCGTATTGGTCAAATCAGATGTATGTCCTATTCGGTATTGAAAATACAAAAGGGTTTGTTCCAACATTTGATAGTATTACAGAACTTGCTCATCCCGATGACCGAGAAAAGTTTAAAATAGCTATTCTATCTGCTATAGAAGAAAAAAGAAATCTAAGTTTTGAATTTAGGATTCTTCGTAGCGATGGGACTACGATACATGTATATAACCAAGCAGATGTAATCTTGGACGAAAATAAGAAACCCGTTCGATTTATAGGAACTGTTCAAGATATAACCAAAAGAAGGACAGCAGAACTAAAGCTGAAAGAAAGTGAAAATCGAATCGAACATATCTTTGATAATTTGGAAGTAGGTATTTGGTCTTTAGATATAAAAAATGGTGAATACAATCTGGTCTCAAAAGGCTTTGAGGAGATAACTGGGTTTTCTCCTTCTGATATAGGGAATCGGATTACCTGGGATTCACTAATCCATCCAGACGATTATATGGAATATCATGAGAATCAACAAAAAAAATTAAAAGGTGAAAATCTCTATCATCAATATCGAATCGTTCATAGAAATGGAGATATTGTCTGGATTCAAGATCAAACATTACCGGTTCTTGATAAAAATGGTGAAGTAATTAGGATTGATGGGATCGTTTCAAATATTACAGAGCAAAAAGAATTTGAAAAGAAAATCCAATATCTAGCTTTTCACGACTATTTAACCAAACTACCAAATCGGATGCTTTTTGAAAATAAAATAAATGAATTAATTTCAACTTCAAACCAGGTTAACAAACATTTTTCAATTTTATATATAGATTTGGATCGGTTTCGAAATATCAATGAATCACTTGGACACCAAATTGGTGACAAATTGCTTTTTGAGTTTAGCCAAAGAGTGAATATGTTAATGAATAAAAACACGTTATTTGCAAGACTAGGTGGCGATGAATTTGGCATTATTTTATGGGATTATGAAGATTCAGACTACCCAATTAAGGCTGCTAAGATAATCATTGACTGTCTTGACCTACCATTTGAAATTGAAGATTTCGAATTACTTATAACGACAAGTATTGGAATAAGTACATTTCCTGAGAATGGAAAAAACATAGAGGAATTAATAAAAAATGCCGATGCGGCTTTGTATAGGGCAAAGGCTAGTGGTAAGAATACGTATCAAATTTATTCTTCCTCATTAAGTATTAATTCTTTCAAACAGTTTTATCTTGAAAGGGATTTAAGAAAATCGATTGAGAACAACCAATTAGTCGTATATTTCCAACCAAGGGTTGATTCAGGTTCAGGTAAAATTGTAAGTGCAGAAGCTTTAGTTCGGTGGGAGCATCCGGTATGGGGACTTGTATCTCCACTTGAATTTATTTCACTTGCAGAAGAAACAGGTTATATTAATGAAATAAGTGATTGGGTATTAGACCAAGTGTGTCAAAGTATCACCAGATGGGAAAATAAAAATTTGGAAGTTGTGCCTATTTCGGTGAATATATCACCGCAACGGTTTTTAAAAAATGATTGGAAAGCAAGGTTGGTTTTTATACTGGAAAAAAACAATACAGACCCAACTTTACTTGAGTTTGAAATTACGGAAACAACCATGATTAAACATGAGGAAGCAGTTAGATTGGCTTTACAATTTATGAAGAGCATGGGGTTTAAAATTGCTCTAGATGATTTTGGTACAGGCTATTCCTCTATCACTTATTTAAAGGATTACCCTATTGATACAATTAAGATAGATCAGTCCTTTACTAAACACATTGCAAAGACAAATAATGTTGAAACGATTATTAAATCTCTTATTTTTATGGCGAAAGGTTTAGACATGAACGTTGTAGCAGAAGGTGTGGAAACAATCGAACAGCTATCATTCTTAAGACAACAGGAATGTCGAGAAATTCAAGGGTATATCTTTAGTAAACCAGTACCAGAAGAGACCTTTCAAAGTTTATTAAGAAAAATGATTTTGAAACCAACCTTTAATAGTGATACCGCAAAATTCCCGAATAGAAGGCGATATTACAGAATTAATCTTTTGTTTCCACTAAGTTCACAAATGACGTTAACCACGATACTTGGAAATCAGGTTAGATTAGGAAATACAGAGATTCTAATTGAAGACATTGGGCCAGGCGGGTTACGATTTTTATCAACTATCCAGTTACCTGTACGTCCTGATATTACCTATCAATTCAATACTAAAATTATGGGTGAAATCATTACCTTAAATGGTCATGTTGTTTGGAAAGAAGAGGTTAAGGGAATCTTCCAGTATGGGCTTAAGTTTATTATGGATGAGACTCAAAGAGATGCGCTCGTAAAGTTTTTAAATCATTTCTCTCTACAATTGCGTAATAACCCATTTGTACCAAACTGTGATTTTGTGAAAGACGAAAAGATTTGTTATTTACTAAGAGCAACCTCAAATGAGTAAAGAGGTGCTCTCTCTTTTTTTAGATATGGAAAAAACTAGTCCATTTTACACTTAAAATAAACTCCACCCAAAGATATAGGTATGATATCCTATAACAGGAGTATATGGAAAATATCAGGGGTGGAGTAATGGCAGATATTGAAAAAATAAATATTCTCTTAGTGGATGACCGTCCAGAGAATCTATTAGCCTTGGAAGCTATAATTGAAAGGGAAGATTATAACTTAATCAAAGCTTTTTCTGGGGAAGAAGCTTTAAAGTATCTATTAAAATATGAGTTCGCAGTCATTTTATTGGATGTTCAAATGCCAGGAATTGATGGGATTGAAACTGCGAAAATAATCAAAGCACGTGAGAAAACAAAAAATATTCCACTTTTATTTATAACGGCTAATAACATGGACTCGGATCATATTTTTAGAGGATATTCGGTTGGGGCAATTGATTATATACTGAAGCCTGTTGACCCAATAGTATTAAAGGCAAAGGTTGATGGCTTCGTTGAAATATATACAATAAAAAAGCAACTTATGATACAAACAGAATTACTAGAAATAAAAAATAAAGAAATTGAATTTATGGCTTTGCATGATTATTTAACGGGTTTACCAAATCGAAGAATGTTCCAGGACGAACTAACTGTTTGGGTAAAGGAATCTAAGAAAAGAAACCAAGCAATCGGAGTTGTTGTTTTAGATATTGACTACTTCAAATATGTGAACGATTCACTTGATTTTAATACAGGTGATCGAGTACTAAAGGAAATTGCGAAACGATTGAAAGCAACTGTAAGGGAAGGAGACTTTGTTGCTAGATTTGGCGGTGATGAGTTCTCCATTATATTACCTAATACAGATCGTGAGGAAACATTAGAAATTGCTACAAAAATTAATGTTGCTTTTAATGAGCCACTATACATTGATCACTATGAATTGTTTTTCACAGCAAGCGTTGGATTGAGTATATTTCCATATGATGGAGAAGACCCGGTAACACTTGTGAAAAATGCGGGTACAGCATTGTTTCGTGCGAAGGAGCAAGGAAAAAACAATTATAAAGTGTATCACTCCGGGATGAATCTTCAGTCTTATCGGACGTTTATCATGCAAAATGATTTACGTAAAGCCATTGAACGACAAGAACTTTCAATCGTTTATCAGCCTCGTATGGAACTTGAAAATGGCAAGATTAAAAGTGCCGAAGCCTTATTGCGGTGGGAGCATCCAAAATGGGGAATATTGTCACCAAGTGAATTCATTCCATTAGCCGAAGAAACCGGGCAAATCATCGAGATCGGTGAATGGGTTCTTACAACTGTTTGCAGCCAATTAAATGAATGGAATAAGACAGAATTGTCTTCAATTAGAATTGCAGTTAATTTTTCAGCCCAACATTTTTTGCAAAAAGATCTAGTTGATAAAATCCAACGAATTTTATCTGAATACAAGGTAAGTCCTAGTTTACTAGAAATTGAGATTACTGAATCGGTAATACTGGGGAATGAGACAGTGATTTCTAAGACTCTTCATCAATTAAAGGATATGGGGATACAGGTAAGTATCGACGACTTCGGGACTGGCTATTCGTCTTTAAGCTATTTGAGACGTTTCCCAATCCATGCGTTGAAAATCGATCGGACTTTTATTCAAGAAATATCTAGTGACTCTCCAAACGATACTGTTTTAACTGAGGCTATCATTTCATTAGCACATAATTTAAATATGTCCGTAATAGCCGAAGGTGTAGAGACGGAGAAGCAAATGTCAGTTTTAAGGCAGTTAAAATGTGAAGAAATTCAAGGATACTTATTAAGTACACCATTAATAAAAGAAAAATTCGAGGCATTTCTTCTAGGCCATAATGAAATTGACTTTATTTCTGAAAAGAGAATAACTTCATTATTCGATCAAAAGAAAATCGTTTCTGAACCTTTCAATGAACCTGAGACAATTCATAAAGAAATTACAGGCACAATTCAGATTACAAAGGAAGTCTTTGGACTCTCATCAAGAGAAGTAGATGTTTTTGAATTACTGTTAACAGGATTAACTAATAAGGAAATCTCTGAAAAATTATTTATTAGTGAGCACACCGTGAAAAATCACATTACAAGGATATTCCAAAAAATGAATGTTACTGATCGAGTTCAAGCAATTGCTTTAGTATATCAAACATGTTTTGAAATCAGTGATTCAACGATCAGTAAATAAATGTGACATGAAAGGAATCCATTCATGAAATTTAGAACAAAATTATTATTAGGCCTAAGTACACTACCAATTTTACTTGTTGTTCTCATAGGTATTGGCTGGGCTCAGATCTCTGGTCTTAATAAAATGAGCACATCAATACAATCAAACTATGAACTAACTATACTAGCAGAAGATATTCATCGGGATATTAAGGACGAAGGGATTCGACTGCGAAATCTTGTTTTGTTTAATGATGAAAAAATGATTCAACAAGAACTGGCAAAGTTGGAAGAAGAGAATCAATCCATTGTAGAAAATATTACTTTAATTGAAGAAAAGGCTATTACTGCAGAACAAAAAATTTTAGTAAAGAAACTTATAGATATAAATAGTGACTTTAATGTTTATCAGAATGAGCTAATCAAATTGGTCAATGCCGGGAGTAAGATTGAAGCTCTAGATTTAATTGATGAGAGTTCAAACGAACTACATGAAGATTTTTTTACCATTCTTTCAGATATAACTGAATCTTTTGAAGTAAGTATGGAATCATCTTTACATGATAGTGTTTCAGAGTTTAAGAATGAGCTTGTCATTAGTGCAATAATTATCATAATTAGTGTCATTTTAATCATGGGTTTTCTTGCTAAAAGTATTTGGACACTATCAAATAGGTTAAATAAAGTCTCTGCTGTAATGAAAGAGGTGGCAAACGGTAGTGCCGACCTTAATACAAAGGTTGAGATTGATTCAAGTGATGAAATAGGTGATGTCGCAAACTCATTTAATATAATGACAGATTCCTTACAACAGCAAATAAATAGAGAACAAGAATTGGCCTGGTTGAATTCTAATATTGCGGAAATCACGACGAGCCTAACTGGAATAAACGATTTAGAAACGTTAGCACAAACTTTCCTTTCTAAGACAGTTCCTTTAGTTGACTCTAGCCATGCTGTATTTTATGTCAAGGACATTGAAATCGATGATGATGAGGAAGCTCGTTTTAAACTGCTCGCATCCTACGCTTTTAAGGAACGAAAGAGTTTCTCCAATACCATTCGATTGGGCGAAGGACTTATTGGACAAGCTGCCCTTGAAAAATCTCCGATCATTTTAACAAATGTCCCTTCAGACTATGTACGGGTAAGTTCAGGGTTAGGAGAAGCTTCTCCTTTAAATTTATACGTATTGCCGATTGTTTTTGAGGGGGATGTAAAAGCAG
Organism: Ferdinandcohnia sp. GQ5; assembly: GCF_059759275.1. Classification (NCBI taxonomy): domain Bacteria; kingdom Bacillati; phylum Bacillota; class Bacilli; order Caryophanales; family Bacillaceae; genus Ferdinandcohnia; species Ferdinandcohnia sp. GQ5. Next base: position 24,111 of record NZ_JCAXEW010000026.1, on the reverse strand, counting down.
TCATCGAAATTGCATCTTTCAAATCATATAGTAAGACTCAACAAGATTTCCTAGAAGAGCTAATGAATGGTCTGGGAATAATCATTGAAAGTGTAGTGGGAAGAATTAGGCTAGCTAAATTATTGGAGGAATCTCAAACATTAATGGAAGAGATTCAAGCACAGTCTGAAGAACTGCAAGCGCAGCAAGAGGAACTTAGAGCAACTAATGAAGAGCTTGAGGAACAGACACAAGCTCTTCGTCAATCTGAGGAAAAACTCCAAGTTCAGCAAGAAGAGCTGGAACAAACAAACGCTGATCTTGAAGAAAAAGCGAAAAATCTAGCTGATCAAAATAAGAGATTTGAACAAACAAATAAAGAGGTAGAGGCCGCAAGAGCAGAACTCGAGGAAAAAGCAAAACAACTTGCATTGAGTTCAAAATATAAATCTGAGTTTCTAGCAAATATGTCTCATGAATTAAGAACACCATTAAATAGTTTACTTATTTTATCTAAACTCTTATCGGACAATACAGAAGGAAATCTATCTACTAAACAAGTAGAATATTCTAAGACCATCTACTCAGCTGGAAATGATTTATTAGCATTAATTAACGATATTTTAGATTTAGCAAAAATTGAATCAGGAAAAATGGAAGTAAATCCTAGCAAAATAACAATCGATGATTTAGCTGATTACGTTGAAAGAAGCTTTAGACCAGTTGTAAATGAAAAAGGTCTACAATTTTCAATCAATGTAGAAAAGGGTCTGCCACCTTTCCTTTATAATGATGAACAAAAAATTCAACAGGTACTGCGAAATCTATTATCAAATGCTTTCAAATTCACCCGAGAAGGAGAGATTAAACTAGATATTTCCTCTTACCTAGAAGACAATAGCAATCCTGCTTTTTCTTTCTCAGTAATCGATAGTGGGATTGGAATTCCGACTGAAAAGCAGCAACTTATTTTTGAAGCATTCCAGCAAGCAGATGGTACTACGAGCCGGAAATATGGCGGAACTGGCCTAGGATTATCGATCAGTAGAGAAATTGCTGCATTGCTTGGAGGCAAAATAGTCCTCCAGAGTGAAGAAGGAAAAGGAAGTACATTTACATTTATTGTTGGTGATTTTCAACATGAAATTGATCTTCAAAATGCTATAAACGAGGTTGCGGTATCTACCGAAAAGCCAATTTCAATCCTGACGAGCAGTGTTGAAACTTCTGTAGGATTTAAAGAAACTCCAAGTGTTGATGAAAATAGTCATATTAAGCGGCTTTTAATCATTGATGATGATCTGCTACAACGAAATACCCTTATGGAGTTTATAGGGAATATGGATGTCATAATTAAAGCAGTATCGTCAGGCTATGAAGCGATTGAAGAATTAAAGGTAAATTCGTTTGATTATCTTATATTAGACTTGGGATTAAGAGATACAAACGGTTTTGATTTATTGGAGAAAATAAAGAATTCGCATCATCATGAAGATGTAAAGGTATTCGTTTATACAGGGCGTGACTTATCATCAAAAGAGGAAATTTTCCTAAATAAATATGTTCATCGGATAATCATTAAGGATGAACACTCTCCGCAAAGGTTGAAGGAAGAAATTTCATTACTATTAAATTGCAACGAATCAATGAATGAAATACCGGAGATGCCTTCAACTAGCTCTGTTAAGGATCAAACAGGACTACTCGGTAAGAACATCCTTCTTGTTGATGATGATGTACGAAATGTATATGCGATTTCAAGTATTCTTGAAATGTACGGTATGAACGTAACCTTTGCTGAAAATGGGATTGAAGGAATTGAAGTATTGCAGCAACAACCAGATACTGACCTTGTATTAATGGATATTATGATGCCTGAGATGGATGGATATGACGCGATTAAAAAAATTAGAGAGAATCCACAATTTTCTTCCTTACCTATTATTGCGCTGACGGCAAAAGCAATGAAAGAAGATCGTGAGAAATGTATGGAGGTAGGAGCATCTGATTATATTGTGAAACCAATTAATCCCGACCAACTGATTTCTTTAATAAAGGTTTGGTTATATCAATAGAAGGGACTCTTTAGACTATGAATACTCAATTTGGTGCAGTAAATCTTGAGACAAAGGAAAGCTCAGATCTTGAAAAGATTGAAATTGAATTACTGCTAAACGGCCTATATCAGTGGTGTGGGTATGACTTTCGGAGCTATGCTTACAATTCGATAAGAAGAAGAGTTCAGCATCGATTAGAGGCAGAAAAGCTTTCAAGTATAACAGGGCTACTTGAGAGGATTCTTCATGATCCTGCCTGTTTGCGCAGATTGATAGCCGATTTCTCGATTAATGTAACAGAGATGTTTAGAGATCCTTTATTCTTTTTAGAATTTAGGGAAAAGGTTGTCCCATTATTGCGAACATATCCTTCTATTCGTATCTGGCATGCGGGATGTTCTACGGGTGAAGAGGTATACTCAATGGCAATCCTACTTCTTGAAGAGGGGCTCTATGAAAAGACCAAAATTTATGCGACAGATATTAATGCGGATGTATTAAAGATTGCCAAATCAGGTAGATATCCGTTAGAGAATATGAAAAAGTACACAACGAACTATTTGCAAGCGGGTGGAAGTAATGCTTTTTCAGACTACTATACAGTTACAGATAATGGCGTAAAATTTCATTCGCACCTGTCTAACAATGTCGTATTTGCACAGCACAATTTAGTAACTGACCAATCATTTAATGAGTTCCACGTCATAATGTGTAGAAATGTCCTCATTTATTTTAATAAAGAATTGCAAAAGCGGGTTCATAATTTGTTCTATGAAAGCTTAGCAATGTTTGGCATTCTTGGACTTGGAGACAAGGAAACGATTTATTATACGGACAAAGACAATGATTACGAGGAAATCAGTAAAAAACAAAAATTGTATAAAAAGGTAAAATAAATGGTAAAGGTTGCTGTTAACACTCAGCAACCTTTTGTTATATGTATCACACGAGAGCGTCCTCTTTACCAAAGGTTAGGATGATTTTTCTTATGAGAAAGCCAACGATTAGCCCAGGAATTACACAGATCATTGGGAAAAATACAGGTCCAAATGTAATCCCCCAAAAAATAGCTTTAGGCGCGACCATTAAACCGACCGTAACAAAATAAGCACAAAATGCAAATGGCAAAAAGGAATAAGGAGCTTTTCCACCACCTGCTTCTTTAAATGCATCCCACATGGCAAAAAAGTACAAACAGGGATAAAACATGAGCCATCCATAATTAGTGGATTCAAGTGCTTGTTGTGTTTCACCTAAAAAGCTAAGCATGATGACTTCATTGAAATTTGCAAGGGTATTGACCAAGAACTCTAAGAAAATAAAGGTTAGACCCTTTACATATTGTTTATTTAATAATTGTCCGAACCCTGGTAATGCAATACTCCAAAATATACGTTCTACAGCTTTCACATCGTTTTATCCACCACACTTCAGTTCGCTATATATCTATTTTCTTATATTTCCCAGTTAATTATTCATTTTATTTCAATGAAAAAGCACCTGTTGATCAGGTGCTAGGAAAAGCTTACTACATATGCTCGTTTGGTGGTGCAGGCATTCCGTGAATAGAGTTTCTGTCAAAGTCACTTGGTGTATGCTCTTTATTAGAGGCATACTGATTAGTGTCTATATTAACTTCCGATTGAACCTGTGATTGTTCGACTTCTTGTGAGTAAGTCGCATTGTTTACATTTGCACTATTTTGATATTCATTGTAGTTTTGTTGAGCATTAATTGTTTGGTTTTGGTAATTTGGGTATTCATTTTGAAGTTGGTTTATTTGATTTTGAGATTGAACTGGCTCTATTTGATTCTGTGGTTGCTGTTGGGGTGTATTTACTTCCTGGCCTGTAGGGGATTGATCTTGACTTTGCAATTGTTCTGTAACATGTGTAATGGCATCTACAGGTGAATCGGTTATTTTGTCAAAGAAACCTTTACCCTTATCTGGATTTGAAATTATCCCTAGTGCCCCTAAAAGCCCTAATATTGCAGTCACGTATGTTTCCCAGGCTGTTAAATCAATTTGCGCACCTAAGTCCTTAAATACCATATATAAAATCGATGCAAGAGAGACCCATAATCCATAATTTTTCCATTTCATAAGTTGAAAACTCCTTTGTGTTAGTCTCTTACATAACTTATTCGATTAATATGAAAAATGTGACCGCCTAGAACCAGTTAGTCTTTATCACGAAAAAAAACCCCCTAAAAAAGGGGATTTTAAGATGTTGGAGTTTCATCTTGTAATCTTTCTAGGATTCTTCTTTTACGGTATAACATATTTCCAGTCTCCGTGAGATCTTGAATCATTGAGCGATTGGAAATAGCTCCAAAAAGAATCCCTGCAATTGGTATCATTTGAAAAAGTTTTTTCCACCCAAATGAATCGCGGTAGGTATACACTACCTCACGCCAACCTTGGAGTTGTGACATCATTTCATTCGAAGAATTTCTGCCTTGGTAAAAGGAGGAAAGTTCCTTAAGAATTGCCTGCTTACCAACTACATCTGCAGAAGAGAACTGTAAACATTTAATGATAAATATTCGCTCATTTTTTTCTTTTGGGTCAAACCCATGGATTATCGCAATTTCTTGAAGTGTTTTTAATGACATTCCAAGTATAGCAGGGATATCAACGGCAAGTGTAAATATTCCGCCAACACCGGTCGTCGCTCCTTGCAGAGTGGCCACTTTTGCCCATTTTTCGGAATGCTCTTGACTGGCTTCGATCATGTTGTGAAGCGGAATTTGTTCGATATCTGTAATCTTTTCAATGGGGGTATTTGCTTTTTTTTCGATTAAATTAAAAATAGCTTTTTCCTGAATCAGATATTTTCCACCGTTTTGTATATAGCTTCCAATTTCATCAAGAAGAATACCGATTTTCTCATGGATGAATTTTGGTGTTAGTTTATCAAGGAGTTTAAAAGGAAGTCGACCAATTCGTTCCCAAAACCATAAACCACTCTGGTCTTTTTCCCATGCTTCTATTTTTTTTAGTTCACTTTCGAGTATTTGTTTAGATTCCATTTGCATTCCTCTTTCTGGTTTTATCCTCTTATGTATTACGGTTGTACGTAAAAATAGTTTCATGAAATGAATATTAGATATGTGTTTCAAGCAAAAGCAATCTGCCGCTCTTAAAAGAGACTAGAGGGAACTAAGCTTCCTAAAAGGAAGAAAGTAATGCCACTCCAAACGGTTTCGAATGGTATTAACCTCCTAAAACCAGGAAAGTGATGCTACTCCAAACGGTTCGAATGGTATCAACCTGCTAAAAACAGGAAGATACATGTTACTCTATTCCAATTCAAATCACCACCGCCTTTCCAACATAAAATGCTATAATAATTTAATCAGAAATAAGGACAGTGATTGGATGAATATACTATTTGTAATGATTGGTGGATTTCTGGGGGCTTGTTCCCGTTATTTAATTGGAGAATTGGTGCCTCCAACTAGAGGTTTTCCGATTGGAACTCTATCTGTTAACTTAATCGGATGTCTATGCTTAGGATGGTTGTTAACTTATATCACTAAACAAAAAAATATCAGTCCAAAAATAGCATTGTTGTTTGGTACAGGTTTTATTGGTTCATTTACAACATTCTCCACTTTCTCAGTAGAAGTTGTTCAATTAATGGAGGAAGGGAAATTTGGTCTTTCCGTTTTATATGTGTTAACGAGTCTAATAGCTGGAATTATCTTATCATTTTTGGGTTATCGGTTGGCTAAAATAAGTAAAATGGGTGAAGAATCGCAATGATACTTGTTGGAATCGGTGGAGCAGCTGGAGCTGCATGTAGATACCTCGCGGGAATATGGATTGGAAAAATAACTGGTAATTCATTTCCATATCCAACTTTATTCATAAACATCTCTGGATCATTACTTTTAGGAATTTTAACTGGCCTTAAGCTAATTCATACAATACCAGAGTGGAGTTGGTTATTATTTGGAGTCGGCTTTTGTGGGGCATTCACGACATTTTCTACATTTGGCTATGAAGCTATTCAGTTATTTCTTTCAAGACAGAACAAGAAAGCATTCTTATACATATTAGCATCAGCGATACTATGTACCATATCGTCCTATGTAGGTATTCTCATCATTATCTAAAAAGCCAGGAGATATTATTCACCTGGCTTTAATTAGCATGTTATTTTTTCAACACGTCATGGTCAACATAACGCTCACCATTGATTTCACTGATGATATTAATCGCAACTTTAGCACCGTCGCCAGCTGTAATTATTGTATGAACACTTACACCTGCACACGTACCAGCAGCCCAGATTCCCTCAACATTTGTTTTACCAGATGCATCCACATCAAGAACTGTTTTGATACGAGGCTCCGTGCCTTCTTTAGTGGCAACTCCTGCAGATGCAGCTACGTCCGTTAAAGCCCCAGTAGCAAAAACTACGTATTTTCCTTCGTAATCACCGTTATCAGTAACAATCTTAAAACCGTTTTCAGTTTTTTCAATAGAAGTCACAGGCTGTTGAACAACCTCAGCACCAAATTTCGCCGCTTGTTTTTGGCCAATTTCAACTAGTTCAGGGCCTTCAATTTCCATAACGCCATAATGGTTTTCAACCCAAGCACGCTTGGTCATACCTTTATCACTATCTAAAAGTAATGTTTTCTTACCAGCCTTTGCTGTAAATAAAGCTGCACTTGCGCCTGCAGGACCAGCGCCTACTATAACAACATCAAACATTGTTCAATCACTCCTTATGTAAAATAGTATTCAATCATAATTATACCCATTAACATCATGTCAATCTAATCATCTGCTTAAGTTTAAATTACATCATCTCTAGATCAAAATTAGAAAGGACAGAAAGGAAAAATCCCTTCTATCCTAGATGGATGCTGATGTTTAATTATAAGTTTGTTCCGTTTGTACACCAAATTTCGATCTACGATCATGAAGAAAATAATAGAGTATAATCCCGAATATCACATAAAAGGCACTAAAGAAATAGAAGGTGCCGAGTCCGATTTGTGCGCTTATAAGGCCTACAATTGATGAGCCTAAACCAATTCCAGTGTCAAAAATGGATAAGAATGTAGCTGTTGCTGTTCCTCTGCGCGTAGGGGCTGCAGCTTGAACAGCAATTGTTTGGAAACTTGGGAATAATGTTCCCCAGCCTAAACCAATTAAAGCAGCAGCAATTAAGAACATCAAGGAAGTTGATGAAATCCCAAGACACAACATTCCAATAGCAAACACTACAATCGATGGATAGACAATTTTATTTGCTCCATATTGATCAAACCATCTTCCAGTGAAAGGTCTAGATACTAATAGTACAATGGCATATACCACGAAAAAGAAACTTGAAACCTCAAATAATCCAATTTCTTGGGCATATACTGAAACGAAAGATAAGAGTGAAGAGTATACAATCCCTAATAGTCCACCGACAATGGAAATTTTTATCGCAGGAACCTCAAACAGATCCCCGAAAGACAATTTTGTTTTTACTGTTTTTTCTTTTAGTAATTCTTCATGTGCTCTTTCAGGAACTTTTACAAAATAGCCTGTTACCAACGCAAGCATCGAACAAATTGCTCCAACAATGAATACGCTATTCATTCCGGATTTATTCAATAGTGTTAGCCCTAAGAATGGACCAATAACCATTGCTAAGTTGTTTGACATAATAAAATATCCCATGCCTTCTCCTTTTCGAGAATCGGGGATAACGTCTGCAACAATTCCTCCAGCAGCGGTTGTTGCCATTCCGAATCCAATTCCATGGAATAAACGTAACAATAAAACAGAGTAGATGGATGGAGTGAAGAAATAGAATAGCGATGAAATCATAAAGATAAGTAATGAAAGAGTAAGGACATTCTTTCTACCAATGGTATTTAACCATCGACCCGCAAAAGGACGGACGATGATAGCAGAGAATAAAAATACAGTAATCATGAGTCCTGCTTCTAATTCATTTCCGCCCAAATCATTCAACGTGTATACCGGTAATGAAACCAATAAATAGTAAAACGTCAAAAATACAAAAAAGTTACTAACCGAAAGATTAATAAAATCCTTCGTCCAAAGTTTTTGTTTCCCCATAGTTTCCCTCCTGGTGTTAGTTCTTAATCTGACAGAACCAATGGTTTAAAAGGTGATATACCTGATTCTGTAATTCTGTTGGGTAATTTTCTAAGAGCTTTTTATTCATTTCGATTATAGCTTGTTCCCATTTTGGATACTCAGTTAGTGCCTTTTTCGTTAATTCAATTTGCTTAGTACGCTTGTCAGTTCCTTGAACCTGTCTGACATATCCAAGTTTAACTAGCTTTTGTATATTTCGTGTCATCGGCGGTGCCTCAACAGTTAAGTAGTCACATAGCTCAGATTGTGTTAATGTCCCTTTTGTTTTTAAAACAAATAAAACGGACCATTGTGCGCCAAATAGTCCGAAGGGTTCTAAAGTTTCATTTACATGTTTAGTAAGCTGTCGTGATAACTGATGAACTGCGTGAAATAGAGTATGTCCAGTTTGCATATAAACACCTCTGAATATTTCTTTATAATTAGTTACCTAGGTAACTATATCATTTTTTAACTTCAGAAAGCAAGACTAAAGCCTTAAAAACGAGAAAGATGGGGTGGATAAATATATGATAATAATCAAAAACTACTTGTAACCAAATGAGCAAGGGGGATTATTCGTGATTTCAAAAGAAATTATTTCCATCTTACAGGAGAAAATTAAACTCATTGAAAGAGGAGATAAAGCAATTTACTTAGTTGGGCCAATTAAGCTTCCTGTGAATTTAGATGGAGAGACAGTCATTTTTCAGTGGTATTGCTGGCTACTTTGTGATGAGGTAACGTTGGATGCAAATCGAATCATTGATAAGCTTTCATCAACAAACCTTGCTGAAAAACAGCAATCCAGTGTATTAGTATATGGAGATTTTGAAAATGCAGATGAGGCTTTAATTCGAATGCATAGTATTTGTCATACGGGTGATATTTTTGGAAGCAAACGTTGTGATTGCGGATATCAACTAAAGCAATCTATGAGAATTATTGTGGACCATGGGGCAGGTGCTTTATTCTATTTAGCTAATCATGAAGGTCGAGGAATAGGCTTATTTAGTAAAGCGATGGCTTATATCCTTCAAGAGAATGGATTAGATACAGTTGAAGCAAATATCCAACTAGGGTTTAAGGATGATGCTAGAAATTACGACGATGCGATTCGGGTCTTGAAGACGTTACGGTCTAAACCAGTTTCGTTAATAACAAATAATCCTAAAAAAATTGAAGCCCTTAAAAATTCAGGTATGAATGTCTCAGAACGGATGCCAATTTGGGGAGATGTGTCGGAGTTTAACCAAAAATACTTAAAGACGAAAGTGGAAAGAGCCGGCCATCTAGTTGAAATGGCACAAGATGAACAACCTTTTTAAAATGAGGAGCTAGCCCATTGGTGGACTAGCTCATTTCTAATCATACGGATAATTATCACCTTCTGTATTTCGAAAAGGAGGGAGAAACTGAATCACGATGACCACAGGTAACAAATAACCGATTAATGCTTCAATAATCGCTACAGCTCTTGAGACTCCAAATGGAGTTACGTCGCCATATCCAACAGACAAGAGGGTAATGGCACTAAAATATAACGACCGGGTTACAATATCTAATGACTGTTCTTGATGCGAATCGGATGCATAATGGTCATGTACCGCTCCAAGGTCTAGTAAATCTAAAAAAATATATAAAATGGCAAAGGTTAACAATGTATTAAGATACACAACAATAAAAATTAACCCACGATATAATGTCTTTTTTCTATGAATAAATGATTTCAATTAAATCACTTCCTTATAACCTGCCTTATTATATGTATATTAAAAAGTTAGTAGAATAGACTAGCCTTCAATTCAACCCAAAACTGAAAAAACTCGGCAAAGCTGCCGAGCAAAATACACTTATATGCTTAAAGTTGGAATACATTATGATTTTCTTTGACAAAGCTATTCATTTCCTGAAGGAATGCTTCTTTTTCATCAACTGTTACATATAGCTTAGTGATATCCGTTTTCTTCCCAAAGGGGAGGTAAGCAACAACTGAGGATTTTAATTCAATTTCAAACTGTGGATCTTCTTCAAAGAAATCAGGTAGTGTGATCGCAAAACTATTTTTTTCCTGAGCTCTAGCCTTCTTATCTGTAACAGTTCTTTTTATTGATTTTATATTGTCTAAATCAACTTCTATTTCACGTCTAATTCCAACCTGTGCGAAGAGCTTACGGTCTTTAATTACAATTGGTGAAAGACGTACAGCCTGATAGTCTGCAATAATCCAAGCAAGAGCATATAAATCGAAAATGGTAAATATCCATGCTGCAATAGGGCTCCAAAAATGGGCTATTAAAAAATGAACTCCGATTACCTCTATCACCATCGCATGTACTAACATGATAAACAACCCAAAATATCCTGATTCAGTATGAATGGTAAAAACACGAGTACCTGATTTACTATCCCATTTTTTCTTCCAAACGAAGAATGCATAATAGAAAATGGTGAAATCGTAAACAAGGATATCTAGAAGTTTTTTCTTTCCGAATGTTTGATGTAAGGCTCTACGAATAGTTGCAGGATAATAAAAAGAGTATTCTTTTTCTTGTTTGTAGTGCTGGATGAGAGTTGGAATTTTACGAATTAACAAGACGGCAAGAAATATTTCAATTGCAATAAAGAGGCCTTCGATTAGAAAGATTCCGTATTTTGCATAATTAAAAATAGCGATATCATGATGGGGAACAATGAAGTATGCAAACCAAAAGCCGCCAATCACAACAGGAAGAAGAGTAATCATGGAAAAACGGTTTCGAACCACAAATATATAGAAGAATAGAGGTAAAACGATTGTTAAATCAAACAAGGTTGCGAGAATCAAAGTATCTGTGACAGGCTCAAATGGCTGAATGACCATCACTGTATAATTTGAGCTAATGATTAATAGTGCCAAGATAATAAAAATATAAATTGATCTGTTCTTCTTGAGTGAGTGCACCATAAAAATTCCTCCTTCATTCCTACTCATTATTTGAGGTAGTAATAATCGTATGAAGTTTTCGCACAATTGTTTGGAATTGTATCATTTCTTCTTCGGTAAGTTTCGAGTAATATTTTTCCATTATTCTTTGGTCGATTTTGTCACTTTCCTCATATAATTTGATTCCTTTTGAACCAAGAGATATGAGAATTTCACGCCTATTCTTTGGGTTTATTTCTCTTTTAATATATAGTTCACTTTCTAATTTGTTTAGTAATTGACTGACAGCACTTGCTGAGATTTTCATAAGTTGCGCTAATTCATTTACTGTAATTGTTTTGGCTTGATAGACATGATGTAAAACGATTGATTGTTTTGTAGTGATATCAAAGTGAAATATCGATTCGAATTCTTGAAGTAATAGGGAATTAACTTCATCGAGTAGATTAAAGGTTTCTTTCATATAGGCTTTCGTATCCATGATTAATCATCCTTTAAGGTTAATGTTAATAAATATTTAAGTCATCTTAAATATATTATAATCTTAATTATTTATCATGGCAATAAAAAAAGGCAGCATTTGCCACCTTTTAGAAAAATAGGTTAATGATTTGATAAATGAGTGCTGCTAACAATGCTGAGATTGGAAGTGTAATCACCCAAGTGAGGACGATTTTACGGGCAACACCCCATTTTACGCCTTTTACACGTTGAGCAGAACCGACCCCCATGATTGCGGATGAAATCACATGTGTTGTACTAACTGGTAAATGAATATAAGTCGCTCCAAAAATGATTAGAGCAGAAGATAGGTCAGCAGCCGCGCCATTTATTGGACGGATTTTCATAATTTTACCGCCGACCGTTTTAATGATTTTCCAACCACCTATTGATGTACCGAGCCCCATTGCAGTTGCTGCAGCAATTCTCACCCAAAGTGGTATATCGGTAGAGGTTGTAAATCCACCTGCAATTAATGCCATCGTGATAATCCCCATCGCTTTTTGAGCGTCATTTGTACCATGGGTAAAAGATTGAAGGGCAGCTGTGAATATTTGAAAGATCCTGAAACCCTTGTTTGTTTTATAAAGATTTGTGTTTTTGAAAATAACTTTAAAAAGGCTCATCATTAGAAATCCAACTGCTAATGCAATAAAGGGGGAAAGAATGAGTGCTTCTAAAATTTTTATAAATCCACTGTAATTCAAAATCCCAATGCCTGCAGCGGAAATTGCTGCTCCAGCAATGGACCCGATTAAAGCATGAGAGGAACTACTTGGGATTCCGTAGTACCATGTTATCAAGTTCCATGCAATTGCAGAAAGCAGGGCTGCTAAGATAACAACTGATCCATTTTCTATTGCAAAAGGATCAACAATATCTTTCGTTATTGTTTTAGCAACACCCGTAAATGTAATTGCACCAATAAAGTTCATGGAGGCCGCAAGGACAATAGCAACTCTTGGCTTAAGTGCCTTTGTTGAAACACTTGTCGCTATCGCATTAGCCGTATCATGAAAGCCGTTAATGAAGTCAAATGCTAACGCAAAAAAAACAATTAAAACCGTTAAAATTAATAAAGTGTCCATTAATAAGATTCTCCCTTATAATATGTGTTCAAAAAGGAGGGTGGAAAGGACCTGAGTCGACAAAAACGTCACGTCCTAATTCATTGTCAACACTAACACATCCTGAGCGTCGAAATTTCAAGGCGGCGCGAACTCCCGAGTACCGAAGCAAGCCAACTAGAATTTCGATTCGTCATTTTCACCACACGTTTTGAACATCAACTTTATGCATTTCTCATGATAATGGTCTCTAAAGTATCCGCAACATCCTCGCAGAAGTCCGAAATGCCTTCAAGAATCTCATAAATCTCTTTTAGTTGGATAATTTTAATTGGGTCCTTTTCAGTTTGGAAAAGTTGTTTGATGGAAACCCTTAAGAGTTCGTCACATTGTGATTCATAATCATTGATTTTAATCGCATGTGTACGCATATCTAGCAGCTTTTTATTTGTAAGAAGTTCAATGGCATGGAAGATTTCAACCGTACTTTTATGGATATAGTCAGCATATGTAGTCATGTATTCGTCTGTAATAGTCAAAGAATACATCTCAAAACGTGCTGCGCATTGCTCCATTCCATCTAAAACATCATCCATTTTCATAGCCAATTGTAGAATATCTTCTCGCTCAATCGGTGTGATGAAAGATTTATTAAGTTGAGTTATCAAGCCATGAATGACATCGTCACCAATTGTCTCATATTCTTTCATTTGACTCGAAAACTCTTTCAAGTCACTTACATTTTTAATTTTAAACTGTACGAAATAATCTGCTGCCTCTTTCAAGTTTGCAGAGATAGATGTAAGTGCATCAAAAAAAACGTCTTTTTTCTTATATGCGAACATAATATTGTTCCTCCAATAATGAAATATAAAAACATACAAAGAATATTTTTATCTAAATTTGTCGAAATTACAATAAAAATTTTACAAAGTTTACAAAAATGTAATATAAGTTTGAAGTTGTATTTCCTGAAAATACAACGGTATGTTGGGTATCTATGTATTTACTAGGTTCTTTTATTATCTATAGAAGATTAAGGAAATATACTTGAAATTTTTCCTTTTTAGTGTAAAATTACACTATAGAATAAAAGGTGTAATTTTACACTATAGGAATTGGTTGGTGGAATGAGTGACTCAATTATTAGAGATTATCAAGACAAATCAATTGCTTATCAAACACAAAGAAGAAATGCTTTTGTTTTCAAGGCGAGTAAGCAAAGTGGGGGAGGAATACCTTTTTCCGAGATTTGAAAGATATGAACAGGCTGTATGCTTAAGACGAAATCAAAAGCTTTTGGCCTTCCAACTTGTTCAAACCTTTGAACAAGGAGATGACAAGTTTGTATACTTCGGTCCCCTGTTTTCGAGGATGAGCAGTTTTCTAGACCTTTTTATGTCTTATATTGAAGTATTAATGGATGAAAATATAGGTAGAAAAATACACCTGCTTGCAGAAATTGAGAATCCGGACGTTTTGGTGTTTTTTAAAGCGCTGTTTAATGATTGCGCTTACCCGAAATTCCAGGTATCCGAGGTTCCTGAAGAAGTAAAGGAAAAGGTTCACGTTTTCTCAAAAAAGCTTTCACATATATATGAGTTAGATATTGAACGTCTAACCTCAAAATCAATAGATCCACTTTATCAATATAAATCAACTTATCCAGAGGTAGAGAATTGGCTTTGTTCAAGAAAAGTGGAGCTATCACAAGGAATGAATGTCGTCCTATACTCCACAATACCGGATGGTCCAAGTGCTCGAGCTACATTCAATCGTCAACTGGAAAGCGGAAGAAAAAGAATGCTGAATTGGAAAGAAGGAAAAAAAGAAGTTCTGGATTTATTCGGGGGAGGGGTTGTAAGTAATGTCTAACATTTATTTTTCGCAAATTAGAGAAGACAGTTTAGTAGAAAGAGAGATTTCAAGAATAGTAGGGCCACAGAAAGTACTTGTTGTTGGATCAGGTGGATGTACAGCATTTTCCATTCTGACTGACACGATCAACCAAGTTCTCTGTGTTGATGTGAATCCTGCGCAATGTGCTTTAATTGAATTGAAAAAGGCAGCGATACAGCAGTTTTCGTTAAATGATTTCCTTTCTTTTATCGGGGAAACGGATTGTGATAATCGGGGTGAGATGTATGAAGAGATAGCTGAAGAATTGCCAGAATACGCGAGACATTTTTGGGAGCTGCATCGTAGTGAAATAGAAGAGGGAATTAATTATTGTGGGATAAATGAGCGTTTTTACAGATTTATAGGAGGAAACATTTGCCGGAATGTATATGACGAGACTGTTTGGAATCAGTTGTTTTCTGCCAAAAACCTTAATGAGCAACAGAGATTTTATGAAGAGTATCTAACAACTGCCCAATGGCGAACAGCTGTAAAAATATTGTTAAGTAAAACGACACACCTACAATTTTTTCCTAGTTTTATGTTTAAGAATGCCAGTGAACATGATTTCGGGAATTTCTTTTTAAGTCAATTTGAAAAGGAAGTGAAAACAAAGCCGATTCACAATAATTATTTTTTGAGCCAAATATTATTTTCTACTTATTTATATGATCATGTCGAGGGGGTTCCTTTCTATTTAACTCCAGAAGGATATGAAGAAGTAAAAAGAAATATTGATAAAATGTTCATTTACCCAGTGAGTATCCAAAGTTTATTGGAGAAGGAAAATTCGATCGATGCGTTTTATTTGTCAAATGTATTTGACTGGGCAGATGAAAAAGGAAAAGCATCGATTTGTTGCCGAGTTATTCAAGCTAAATCAGCAAATAGTGTCTTAATGTTCCGAAATATGCTTAGTACGAGTACATTGCCGGATCGGTTTATACGTGATGAAGAGTTGTCATTGCGCTGTGAGACTTTAGAACGTTCGATGTTATATCAAAAAATAACAGTCGGGCAATTTGTATGACTTATTCATTTATGGAACTTGATGAATCTCACGGATTACAATTGCTTCAATTATCGAATGAATCAAGTACAGGTAGCAATCTCTTCTATGTTGATCGGTCTCCGAACTTTTTTAAGCTGTCAGAGGAATTTGGAAAGACAAGGCATTTCGGATTGTTTAAAGGAAGTGCATTAATTGGCTGTGTTGCAGTGAGTCAGCAAAAGAGGGTCATTGAAGGGGCCTGTAAACATGTGTATTACTTAAATGACTTAAGGATTCATCCTGACTTCCACCGGACTTTTGCTTACTTTCGCTTGACACAACAATTAGTATCTCTTTATCAAAATGAAGGTGCAGTTAAATGGTTGTATTCTACCGTTCTTGATACCAATTCAAACAAAGCATCCATGATAAAAGGCAATGGGCTTCTTCCAAGTGGAATTGAACTTGGAAGAACGTTTCATATTGGTGTACCTATGTTCTTTAAATATCGGAACAATCATTTGGATGTATTTGAAATTGAAGGGGAAGAGGCATGGCAGATTTACAAGAGCTTTGCTACGTCTAAAGACTTTGCTCTATATGATAAGAAAATTTTCTTAAAAGACAATGGTGTGTTCTTAGTTATTAGAGATCAGAAGGACGACCTAGCAATCTGTAAGCTTGTGAATCAATCAGATGCTAGAAAGCTACGACTTTCCAGGAGACTTCCTTTCCTGTTTAAAATAGTAAATTTGATTTGTCGCGCAGTTGGTTGCCCACCATTGCCTGATAAACGTGAGGAATTTCAGCATGGCTATTTGGCGTTTTTCACAGCGCGAGAAACTCCAAAAAGATATCGACAGAAATATATCTCTTATATTCAAAAGACCTATAAACATCGATTTACCTATTTATTTTTTGGAGTATCTTCCGAAGAAGTAGAGCAGTATCGATGTAACCCTTTTTATATAAAACATTCATCAACAACATTTGCTTACGGGGATATTCCTGCAAACCTTTCAATGGATTTTCATGAAATAACACTTATTTAGGAGGATGTAATAATGGAGAAATTTGTAGAGTTAAAGAATGTGACAGTTGGTATGTTTCAAGGTGAGGAAATTGAACAACATCCATTATTTGTGGCTTTGGCAAAAGGGGAATTTTCTGCAGAACAACAAAAGGAGATTGCACTTCAAATTTACCACGTCGTTCTTTACTTTCCACGCTTTTTGTCAGCGATTTTAACGAATATGTCAGACTTTCGAATGAGAATGCCACTTGTGGAAAACTTGTTTGAAGAGCATGGGAAAATGAACGAGAAATATGTTCATAGCGAGACGTATAAACAGTTTTTGAAAGGGATTGGTATATCTGAAGAAGAAATATACGAAAGCGAACCATGCATACCCGTTCTTGCATACAACCGTGCATTAACTGATCTCTGTCTCCACTATCATTATTTGGAAGGGCTTGCCGCACTAGGTGTAATTGAAGAAATTGTTGCCCGTGTTTCTCCATTAGTTGGCCAATTTGCGAAAAACAACTATGGGAGCGAAAACAAGTCACTCGTTCATTTTACAGATCATGAGGTACTTGATGTGCAACATGCAAACGAAATATATGAAGTAGTGGCTCGAGGATATGAAGGAGATCAAAAAAGAATTATCGAACGTGGCCTGAAATTTGGGATGTACTATCACTCTAGGATGTATACAGACATCTTAGAATTTGTTCGATAGTTCCATTTCGTGCCTCCGACACCTGAAGTTTTCAACTAGGTGCTAAACATCTTCGGAAGTTCAAATCTCTCCACAGGTTGTTCTTGAAAAATGGTCTCACGTGATATTAAAGAGGCGCATATTTTAGGTTAGTAGCCTGTGGAGGTGACAGTAAATGGGAATAATTACCGGTAAAGAATATATTAATAGAATTAATAAACTGCATTCTGATATATGGATTGACGGGGAAAAGGTGAAGGGGAATATTTCTGAGCATCCTGCTTTCCGTGGAGTCATTGAGAGTCAAGCGAAGCTCTATGACCTTCAATGTAAATCATCAAATCAAGACATCATGACCTTTCCTTCTTCTATAACTGGTAATCAAATAGGAACTTCCTATCTAGAGCCGAGAACCAAAGAGGATTTAGAAAAAAGACGTCTTATGATACAAACTTGGGCAAAAAGTACACTTGGAATGATGGGAAGATCCCCTGATTATATGAATACGTGCTTAATGGCTGTTAATGCTGCTGCTGATTTATTTTCTTCTAATAATCCGGAGTTTGTGAAAAATCTCCGTAGGTTTTATGAGGAAGCATGTGAAAATGATTATTCATTTACCCACACCTTTATAAATCCACAAACAAACCGTTCCCTTTTTCATATGGAGGACGAAGATAAAATTATAGCTGCCAAGGTTATTGAAAAAAGAACAGATGGAATTATTATTCATGGTGCAAGATTGCTAGCTACACAGGGGGGGATTACAGATGAGTTAATCGTCTTTCCGTCCGGTGGAAATATAGTTAATAAAGATTATGCTTTTGCCTTCTCAATTCCAAGTAACACAAAAGGATTAACTTTTCTCTGCAGAGAATCATTTGCATATAGAGAATCAACGTTTGATCATCCTCTAAGCTCGAGATTTGAAGAAATGGATACGATCATCGTTTTTAATAATGTTCTTGTTCCTTGGGAACGGGTCTTTTTGAATGAAAGTATTGATTGTGCCAATAAAATGTATACAGAATCAAGCTTCTTTCCATTGGTCCTGCATCAAGTTCTTTCTAGACAGGTTGTCAAAACGGAATGTCTGCTTGGAGTAGCCCAAGCTTTAGTGGACACTATTAACATTGGTGAATATCAGCATGTACAAGAGAAAATCAGTGAAATTATAGTTGGGCTAGAATCTTTGAAAGCATTATTATTATCATCTGAACTGCAATCGAAATTGGATAAATGGGGTACAATGGCACCTGCAATCAATCCTCTATACAGTGCGATAAATTTATACCCTCGTCTATACCCACGTTTTACCGAGATTCTTCAGCTATTAGGTGCAAGTGGATTAGTTTCAATTCCAACTGAAAAAGATTTTGCTTCTGATATGAGGGCTGATCTTGATCAATATTTACAAGCTGCAAACGCTAATGCGTATGATAGAGTTAAACTATTTAGACTCGCATGGGATCTTTGTGTTAGTGCATTCGGATCACGACAAACCCTATACGAGCGTTTTTTCTTCGGTGACCCAATACGACTTGCAAGTAACCTATACCGCTCATACGATAGAACTGAACTCACAAATCAAATTAAAGAATTCTTAAAAAGCTAATTCGCGACAGTTCCCCCTCCGCTAACCAATTTTTTAAAAATATATCTTTTGTATGAACATAAAAACATTTCTTGTTCGAATAAATATATGTAGCGCTATTTTTGCGATATTATTCTTACTAGCACATTTGGAGGGCATTCGAATAATGGGAAAAAACTTCATGAAGACATTGTCCGAAGTAGGAAAGGTAAAAATCATCCTGTTAATTGGGTTGGTTTTTATTTTAGTTATTACTATTGGGCTCAACATGTATATCAATTCTCGGGATGTTAGTGCTTTGAACAATCCATTGCCGGAACCAACTATTATCTATGATAAAAATGGAGAAATCGCGAGTAAGGTACCTGGACCTAAAATCGAAGGTGTCAGCTATGAAAAAATTCCGCCACATGTTATCAATGCCTTAGTTGCCATTGAAGACCGTCGATTTTACAAACATCCGGGGGTGGATTATATCGGTATTTTTCGTGCGCTTTTCCGAAATTTAAAAGCGGGTGGTATTGTCGAGGGCGGAAGTACGATTACCCAGCAATTAACAAAGAACGTCTTTCTAACTCATGATCAAACCCTGAAACGAAAAATTGATGAATTCTTCCTTGCTCAAAAGATAGAACGTACATTTTCAAAGGAAAAAATAATTGAAATGTATTTGAATCAAATCTATTTTGGTGAAGGGGCATGGGGCATAAAAAATGCTTCAAGAACGTATTTTGGCAAAGAGGTTAATGAACTAACAGTTAGTGAAGGAGCCATTCTTGCTGGTATTATTAAAGCACCTTCGACGATGAACCCATTAATTAACGAGGAAAAATCGCTTAACCGCAGGGATCTTGTATTAGCAGCGATGGAGGAACAGGGTTATTTATCTTCTGACCAAGTGAAGGAAGCAAAGGCACAAGAAATCGTGTTCAAGGGACGACAACTTGATCCATATGAAGGAAAATACCCATTTTACGTCGACTATATTATTGAAGAAGCCATTGAAAAATATGGACTCACCCAAAATGAGGTGATGTCTGGTGGTTTGGAAATTTATACAGAACTTGATCCTCACATGCAGGAATCTGCTGAAAATGTATACAATAATGACAGCCTATTTCCTGCAAGTCCAGAAGATCAATTGCTACAAAGTGGTGCTATTTTAGTAGACCCGAAGACGGGTGGAATAAACGCTCTAGTTGGAGGTCGTGGTGAGCATGTATTTCGTGGTTTCAATCATGCGACTCAATTGAAAAGGCAGCCAGGTTCAACAATCAAACCACTTTCAGTATACACGCCAGCTTTGGAACGAGGCTACAGTGTGTATGATGTCCTCCCTGATAAACCAATGAGTTTCAACGGCTACCAACCATCAAATGTAAGTGGAAGTTTTAAAGGCAGTGTCACTTTATACGATGCAGTGAGGAATTCCGATAATGTTCCAGCAGTGTGGCTCTTAAATGAAATTGGACTAAAAAGCGGGATTGATGCTGTAAACGAATTTGGTCTTCCGATTACGGAAAATGATCATAATTTGAGTCTTGCTCTTGGAGGTCTGGATAAGGGGGTCGCCCCCATTCACATGGCTGAAGCCTATACAACCTTTCCAAATGAAGGGAAAAAGATGAAGGCACATGCAATTTCAAAAATTATTGATACAAATGGCGAAACCATTGCCGAGTGGAAAGAAGAGCCTGTACAAATTACAACCCCAGAGGTTGCAAAAAGAATGACATTCTTGCTGAAAGGTGCTGTTGAGAACGGGTCTGGTCGAAATGCGAAAATAGAGGGAAGAGAAGTAGCGGGTAAGACCGGTTCAACTCAGGTAGCTATTGATGGTGTAAATGGGGCAAAGGATATTTGGATGGTCGGATATACGCCTGAACTTGTTGGTGCAGTCTGGCTTGGATATGACAAGACAGATGAAAATCACTATTTAACGACTACTAGTTCAACGGCTGCAACAATTTTTAAAGAAATAATGCAACAGTCATTAAGTAATACTCCACCTACTTCATTCAATCTCCCAGCCTATCAGGCTCCTGTTCAGAAAAAGGAGAATGAGTGGAAGGAGCAAGATAAGAAACAAGATAAAGATAAGTGGAAAGAAGAAGGAAAAAAGAAGAAAGAAGAAGAGAAGAAAAGGAAAGAAGAAGAGAAAAAAAGGAAAGAAAAAGAGAAAGAGCGTAAAAAGGAAGAAAAAAAGAGGAAGAAGCATAATGATGACTGAGAGGAAGGTCCCGGGTGAAGGGATCTTTCTTTTTTGTTTAATACGATTGTTACATAAGATTTACTTCTGGATTACAAATTATCTAAAATTCTTTTAAAAAAAATGAAACCTTTTTCAAGTATTTTCCGTAAATGAGATTGTAAAGAAAATTTCATAATTATTATGTTGGATTTGGAGGTGAAGCTATGGAATTATTCGGATATGACATTGAAACAATTTATTTGATTGGCTTAGTCATTAGTGGAATCGGTACCCTTCTTTTTATCCTATTTGGCGATTTTTTAGAGGGAATTTTTCCAGATAGTTTCTTAAGCCCAACACTTATCTTCTCATTCCTCACCTTTTTGAGCGCATCTGGGTACATTTTTGAAAAAATACTTTCCTTTCATAGTTTATTAATTTTTGCTATTTCACTTGTATTAGCACTTATTTTAGTCACATTATTAAATGTATTTGTATTAATCCCGTTGTCTTCTGCTGAGGAATCGATGGTATACAGGGAAGAAGATTTGAAAGGGAGAATTGGAAAAGTAATTACTTCAATCCCGATTGACGGCTTCGGCGAGGTTGTCATTGAGGGAATCAGTGGCACAATCGCTAAATCTGCTAAGAGCTTTAATAATGAACCAATTCCATATGATGAAAAGGTTCTTATTATAGATGTAAAGGAAGGCGTTGCCTACGTCCTGCCTTACCAAAATATGATGATTAAAGGGGGAAATCAACAATGACAACAGGAATTTGGATTGTAATTGGGGTAGTCGCATTTTTACTTCTTGCACTTATTGGGGTATTTGTTACAAAGTACAGAACGGCTGGTCCCGATGAAGCTCTTATTGTAACGGGTAGTTATTTAGGTGGCAAAAATGTTCATGTAGACGAATCAGGAAATCGAATCAAAATTGTCCGCGGTGGCGGTACATTTGTACTTCCTGTCTTCCAACAGGCTGAACCTTTAAGTCTCTTATCTAGTAAACTAGATGTTCAAACACCCGAAGTTTACACAGAGCAAGGTGTGCCGGTAATGGCGGATGGAACAGCAATTATTAAAATCGGTGGTTCCATATCTGAAATTGCAACAGCAGCAGAACAATTTTTAGGTAAGCGAAAAGAAGATCGAGAAAATGAAGCAAGAGAAGTATTAGAAGGTCATCTTCGTTCAATCCTCGGTTCAATGACCGTCGAAGAAATCTATAAAAATCGTGATAAGTTTTCACAAGAAGTACAACGTGTCGCATCACAGGATTTAGCGAAAATGGGTCTTATCATTGTGTCGTTTACAATTAAGGATGTTCGTGATAAGAATGGTTACTTAGATTCACTTGGTAAGCCAAGAATTGCTCAAGTAAAGCGTGACGCAGATATTGCAACAGCTGAAGCTGAAAAAGAAACACGTATTAAACGTGCAGAAGCCGAGAAAGAAGCGCAGAAGTCTGAGTTAGAGCGAGCTACTGAGGTTGCGGAAGCAGAAAAAATTAATCAATTGAAAATTGCTGAATTCCGTAGAGAGCAGGATATCGCGAAAGCACGTGCTGACCAAGCATACCACTTAGAGGAAGCGAGAGCGAAACAAGAGGTAACTGAACAGCAAATGCAAATCCAAATCATTGAAAGACAGAAGCAAATTGAACTCGAAGAAAAAGAGATCCTACGTCGTGAGAAGCAGTACGATTCAGAGGTTAAGAAGAAAGCAGATGCTGACCGTTACTCAGTTGTTCAAGCGGCAGAAGCTGAAAAAGCGAAACAGTTAGCTGAAGCAGATGCAAATAAATATCGAATTGAAGCAATGGCAAAGGCGGAAGCAGAGAAAATCCGTATTGATGGTCTTGCAAAAGCGGAAGCACAACGTGCACAAGGGGAATCTGAAGCAGATATTATCCGTTTGAAAGGTCTTGCAGAAGCAGAAGCAAAACAAAAAATTGCAGAAGCATTCGAGCAATATGGGAAAGCGGCTATCCTCGATATGGTTATTAAAATGCTTCCTCAATATGCGAAAGAAGTGGCAGCACCATTATCAAATATCGACAAAATTACAGTTGTGGATACTGGTAGTAATGGGAAAAATAGTGGAGCCAATAAGGTAACTGGTTATGCTACTAATTTGATGTCAACTCTTCAAGAGTCGTTAAAAGCATCCTCAGGTATTGATGTAAAACAAATAATTGAAAACCTATCTGGTAAAGGTAATGTGAAAAACAGCATCGACCAGTTAACGGATGAATTAGTCCAAACTAGAAAAGCGGAGCCAACAGATAAAGAATAATATGAATCGAAAAGCAGCTTACTCAAAAGCTGCTTTTCTTTTTTGCGTTGAATTTGTAAAAAGTGTTATTGCGTCTAGGGTATTAGAAGAAAGCGAGCAAGAGTCGGAAAGAAAGTGTGATTCGGACAAGGCTATAGGAAATCTCTAGTCATGAGTCCGAAAAATAGTGTGATTCAGACAAGGCTAGGGGAAATCTCCAAGTATGAGTCTGAAAAATGGTGTGATTCAGACAACACCCGAGGAAATTTCCGGTCATGAGTCCGAATGCGGGTGTGATTCAGACAAGGTCAGAGGAAACCTTCATGCATGAGTCTGAATAAGGGTGTGATTCAGACAAGGCAAGAGAAAATCCCCTAGTATGAGTCTGAATAAGGGTGTGATTCGGACAAGTCTATAGGAAATCTCTAGGCATGAGTCCGAAAAATGGTGTGATTCGGACAAGGCAAAAGGAAATTTCCAAGCATGAGTCCGAATGCGGGTGTGATTCAGACAGGGCCAGAGGAAACCACTAAGGATGAGTCCGAATAAGGGTGTGATTCGGACAAGGCAAAAGGAAATTTCCAAGCATGAGTCCGAATGCGGGTGTGATTCAGACAAGGTCAGAGGAAACCTTCATGCATGAGTCTGAATAAGGGTGTGATTCGGACAAGGCTATAGGAAATCTCTAGGCATGAGTCCGAATGCGGGTGTGATTCAGACAAGGCCAGAGGAAATCTTCATGCATGTGTCTGAATAAGGGTGTGATTCGGACAAGGCCAGAGGAAATCT